>JBDHQY010000181.1:0-5742 GCA_039807315.1 Steroidobacter sp.
CGACTATCTGTCCGATCTCAAGCGCACCCGCATCCGCAAGAAGCTGGAGAAGGAGCGCAAGGATCAGCAAGCTGCGGCGGCGCGGGCGCGTCCCAAAGCGCCGGCTATCTAGCCGTGCCGTTGCCGCTCCGCGCACCACAGCTCGACGCAATGTCAACCTTCGAAGCCATCAAAGCCAGATCGCAGGGTGGGTGCACGAGCTGGGCAGACCGTTCGCAGCGTCGCGTTGCTGACAGCCATGCCCGAACGACGCGGCCAGCGATGTCGTAGCGCTCGAGCTGTCCTTCACTGTTCATCGGCGCGGCACCTGCGGCGTCCCACTTTCACCTCTGACAGGCCTCTGCTTGAAATCACTGTCCGTCGTTTTCGCCGGCACCCCGGACTTCTCGGTGCCGGCGCTCGAAGCGTTGGTTGCCTCGCGCCACCGCGTGCTGGCTGTTTACACGCAGCCGGATCGGCCGGCGGGCCGCGGTCAGCAGCTGTCCATGAGCGCGGTCAAGCAATGCGCGCTGCGGCATGGGTTGCCAGTCGAGCAGCCACCGACATTGCGCGATGAGGCGGTGGTTGCAAGGCTCGCCAGCTGTGGCGCCGATGTCATGGTGGTCGTCGCGTACGGCCTGATATTGCCCGCGAACGTTCTCGCCATTCCGCCGTTGGGCTGTCTCAACATTCATGCTTCGTTGTTGCCGCGCTGGCGCGGAGCGGCGCCGATTCATCGAGCGCTGCTCGCGGGCGATGCCGAAACCGGCGTCACCATCATGCGCATGGACGTCGGCCTCGACACGGGCCCGATGCTGCTGGAGCGAACGACGCCGATCAGCGCTGTCGACACGGCCGCGTCGCTGCACGATCGGCTCGCCGCCATGGGTGCTCAGGCGTTGCTGGAAGCGCTCGACCGGTTGATCGACGGTTCTCTCGCGGCGCGGGCGCAACCCGAGCAGGGGGTTACGTACGCTGCCAAGATTCGCAAGGACGAAGCGCTCATCGACTGGTCCCGCGCGGCGGTCGAACTCGATCGCCAGATCCGCGCCTTCAATCCCTGGCCGGTTGCGGAAACTCGCTGGAATGGACAACAGCTGCGCATCTGGGAAGCCAGCGTTGCGGATGCTGTCGCAATGGCTGCGCCCGGGACCGTCGAATCCGCCGCTGCCACCGGGATCAGCGTCGCCACCGGCTCTGGCCTGCTCACTCTGCATCGTGTGCAGCTTGCCGGACGCAAAGCGGTCACCGCCGCGGAGTTCCTCAATGCGCACCGCGTCGAAGGTGCCGTGCTCGGTGGCATGGAATGAGCAGTTCCGCCGCAATTCGCGCCCGTGCCGCACGCATCGTGGCGCAAGTGGCGACACAAGGTCGTTCGCTCGACACGCTGCTTGCCGCCGAGAGCAGTGGAACGCCGCAGGAGCGTGGCCTGCTGCGTTCGCTGTGCTACGACAGCATTCGCTGGTATATCCGGCTCGACGCCTTGCTCAAGCGGCTGCTCAGCCGGCCCAAGCAACCCTTGACGCCCGAATTGCACGCGCTCGCCATCGTCGGTTTGTGTCAGCTGCTGTACACGGACGTGCCAGCTCACGCCGCTGTGGATGAGACGGTCAATGCGACGCGCCTGCTGCAGCAGCCCCATGCTGCGGGCCTGGTGAATGCGGTTTTGCGTCGCTGGCAGCGCGAAGGCGCCAAGTTGGCCGCCCTCATTGATCGCGATACCGCGACTCGCACCGCCCATCCCCGTTGGCTGGTCGACCGTCTGGCCGCGGATTGGCCGACCGATGGCGAAGCTGCGAATTTCGAGCAGATTCTCGCCGCCAACAACCAGCGGCCGCCGTTCTGGCTGCGGGTGAACCGATTGCGTTGCAGCGGCAGGGCGTACCGCGAGCAGCTGCAAGCCAAGGGCCTGGAGGTGGTGGACAGCCGCGACGACGATCACACCCTGCTGCTGTCCCGCGCAGTCGACGTGAACGAGCTGCCGGGTTTTGCCGAGGGCCTGGTTTCGGTTCAGGATGCCGCTGCGCAGCTGGCCGCTGCACTGCTGGCGCCGCAGCCTGGCGAACGCATTCTCGATGCCTGCGCCGCGCCGGGTGGCAAAACCTGCCATTTGCTCGAATTGCAGCCGGATCTGCAGGAACTCGTGGCGGTCGATGTGTCCAAGGAACGGCTGGTGCGGGTGCAGGACAATCTGCAACGGCTGGGCCTTGCGGCCACGGCGATTGCCGGCGATGCGGCGGAACCGTCCAACTGGTGGGACGGGCGCGAATTCGACCGTATCCTGCTCGACGTGCCCTGTTCGGCCACTGGCGTCATTCGCCGACACCCGGACATCAAGCTGCTGCGCCGGTCCGAGGACATCGGCGCGCTGGCGGAACACCAGCGGCAGCTTCTGGCACGTGCCTGGCCGATGCTGAAGCCGGGGGGGCGGCTGCTCTACGCGAGCTGTTCGGTGCTGCGGGCGGAGACCGCGGCGGTGGTCGCTGCGTTCCTGCGCGGCAACGAGCAGGTCCGCGACGTGACGGCGGATGCCTTGAGCGTCCTCGGCGCGCCCGGTCTCGACGTATCCGTCCGCAAAGCGGCCGGTTATGCGATTGCCACCGGGACAGCCGGGATGGATGGCTTCTATTATGCGTGCCTTGAAAAGATAAAAGGATGACGCTCGCTTGGGAGCGACCCGCCTACAGTTGCGCCGCGTACGGTTGTCCCGTGCGCTTGCCGATGCCGGATTCACACCCGCGAGGCGTGTCGCGGTGTGGGCGTTGGCATTCCTTTTCGTTGGTCTGACCGTCGCGGCACAGACGGCGCAGCGTTTCGAGATCCGTTCCGCCTACGTGGAGCCCACTGCCGGGGTCTACCAGCTCAACGCTACGCTGGTGTTCGATTTGCCGGAAGGCGCGCGCACCGCGGTGCGCGAGGGTGTGCCGCTGACGTTGGACCTGGAAATCGTGCTGCGTCGTGCCCGCAAATACTGGTTCGACGAGACCGTCGCCACCCTGGAGCAGCACTACGAGCTGATTCACCATGCGCTGAGCGAGCGCTACCTGGTGCGCAATCTCAACAGCGGCGAGCAATCCTCCTTCGCCACGCTGGAGGCCGCGCTCGACTCGCTGCGCGTGATCGCCAATCTGCCGATCCTGGATCAATCGCTGCTCGCCAGGGACGCGCGCTATGAAATCAGCCTGCGCGGGCATCTGGATATCCGCACCATGCCCGCTTCGCTGCGGCTCATCGTGTTCTGGGCCAACGACTGGCGCCAGAGCACCGAGTGGTACACATGGTCGCCGCAGATCTGAAACGCACCGTCGTCTCGATGCTGGTTCTGATCGGCTCGGGACTGTGGGTGGCGGCGCTGCTCATCATGGCGCAGACGGTGCAGCAGTCGGCCAATTTCAGCGACTTGCATCCCTTCATCGTCGGTGTGAACGTGGCCGGCCTGCTGGTGCTGCTGATGCTCATCGGCGGGCGGCTGGTGCAGTTGATGCGCGACTGGCGCAAGCGGGTGGTCGGCTCGCGGCTGGAAACGCGCATGGTGTGGATGTCGGCGACGCTTGCCATGATTCCGCTGCTGCTGGTGTTCTACTTCGCAGTGGTGTTCATCAACCGCGGCATCGACAGCTGGTTCCACGTCGAGATCCGCGCCGGCCTGGAAGACGCCCTGACGTTGTCGCGTGCCGCGCTGGATCTGCGGATGCGCGAATACCTGGACCGCACCAAAGACATCGCCGACGAGCTGTCGCGTCACGAACAGGACCCGATTCGCGTGCTGGACGAGCTGCGCCAATCGCAGCAGGCGAGCGACGTGACGCTGCTCGGCGCCAACAGCCGCATCGTCGCGGCCAGCTCCGACCGCATTGGCGAGATCTTTCCGAGCGCTCCCAGCGACGAGTTGATCATGCAGGTGCGGCAAGGCCGCCAGTACGTCACGCTCGATCCGCTGGCGGGCGGTGGCTACGTGGTTCGAACGGCGATGCAGGTGCCGCGCATGCGGCCCGGCGAAGAAGTCCGCATGGTCGTCGCCACCTATACGATCGATCGCCGGCTGGGCGAGCTGGCCGATACGGTCGAATCGGCCTATCAGCGCTACAACGAGAAGGCGCGGTTGCGCGAGCCGCTGAAGGACAGTTTCACCCTGACGCTGACCCTGGTCCTGCTGCTGTCCCTGTTCGCGGCCTTGTATGGCGCTTTCTGGTCGGCGCGGCGCTTGGTGCGCCCGATCCAGGATCTGGTTGCCGGCACGCGCGCGGTGGCGAAGGGCGATCTGGACACGCGCCTGCCGCTGACCTCGCACGACGAGATGGGCATCCTGGTGCATTCCTTCAACGACATGACCAAGCGCCTGGCGCGCAGCCGCGAGGAAGCGCGCCGCAGCCAGGCTGCGGTCGAAGCCGAGCGCACCAATCTGGCCGTCATTCTGGCACGCCTGTCCACGGGCGTGATTTCCCTGGAGCCGGACCGCACGCTGCGAACCATGAACCAGGCCGCTGCCGCCATTCTCGGTGCCGATCTCGACAACGGCATCGGCAAGCCGTTGCAGGCCGCCGCTGCCGGCAACACTTTGTTCGAACGCTTCGAAGCCGCTTGCAGCGCGCACCTGGATGCCGGGCAGAGCGAATGGCGCGAGCAATTGGTGCTGCAGGCCGATTCGACCCGCCGGGTGCTCATGTGTGCCTGCACGACCCTGTCGGGCGAGGACCGCAGCCCGGGCGGCTTCGTCATCGTGTTCGACGACATAACCGCCTTGCTGCAAGCGCAGCGCGACGCGGCCTGGGGCGAGGTGGCGCGCCGGCTGGCGCATGAGATCAAGAATCCGCTGACGCCCATCCAGCTGTCGGCCGAGCGGCTGCGCCGCAAGCTTCTCGGCGCGGTGGACCAGACGCAGGCGCAGGTGCTGGATCGCGCCACGCACACCATCGTGCAGCAGGTCGAGGCGATGAAGGAGATGGTGAACGCATTCAGCGAGTATGCGCGCGCGCCGGAAATGGACGTGTCGCGCTTCGACCTGAACCAGCTGATCACCGAGGTGGCCGAGTTGTACCGGGCGCAGGGACCGCAGGCGCGTCCGCAGCTGCAGCTCGACCCGGGGCTCACGGAAATCGAGGCCGACCGCGGCCGGCTGCGCCAGATCGTCCATAATCTGCTGGCCAATTCCATCGAAGCGCTGGAAGGCACGTCCGATCCGGCGATCCGGATCGCCACTCGCCTGATCGAAGTCGACGGTGCGCGTGCCGCCGAAATCACGCTCGAGGATAATGGGCCTGGCTTCCGCACCGATGTCATCGGTCAGGTGTTCGACCCGTACGTCACTACGAAACCAAAGGGCACCGGCCTGGGGCTTGCAATCGTGAAGAAAATCGTCGAAGAACATGGCGGAATCATTGAGGCGGACAACGGCCGGACCGGCGGAGCGCGGGTCCGGATCGAGTTGCCGCTGGCCGCGACTTCCCGCAGCGGTGGTTCGATGCGGGAGCGGCGTTCGGGTCCGAGGAGGGAACGTGCATGAGCGCTGCGCGCATTCTGGTAGTTGATGACGAATCCGAGATCCGCGGGTTGCTCAAGGAGATCCTCGCGGACGAAGGCTATGAAGTCGATGTCGCGGCCGATGCGGCCGAGGCGCGCGTGCGGCGCACTCAGCATGATCCCGACCTGGTGCTGCTGGACATCTGGATGCCCGACACCGACGGCATCACGCTGTTGCGCGAATGGGTGCAGCCCAACGGATCGAGCCGTCCGGTGGTGATGATGTCGGGTCACGGCACAGTC
>JBDHQY010000182.1:0-5730 GCA_039807315.1 Steroidobacter sp.
GCTTTCGTCGGTATCGGTGGTCTCGTGCAGATCGATATGCAGGAGAAAACGCTCGCGCAGTGGGTCAATCAGGCGCAGCAGGGCAGCGGACTCCTCTGCGGGACTGTTGTCGCGGAACGAGCGGTTGGGATCGATGGCATTCGCGTTCCATCGATGGATGCGCTCGTAGGCCCAGGGGCTCACGCAGGGCACCACGATCAGGTTGATTCGTCCCGCGTAGTCGGCCGCGCGGTGTTCGAGGAATTGGAGCGCTCCGTGCACGCCACTGGTCTCGTAGCCGTGCACGCCGCCAGTCACGAGCGCTACCGGAAGTTCGTCATTCCAATCATGGCTGCGAATCGCGAACAGACGATACCGGTCCGGCGGGTAGTTGAGCTGGCCATACTCCTCGACATCGAAGCGCGCGGACAAGCGCTCTATCGCGTTCACCACTTCGGCTTGATAGCTGCGCTGTCGAACCTGGCTGGACAACCAAGCGGCACGTTCGGCATCGCCCCAGGGAATACCGGGCGTCCCAATTGGATATGTGGTGGAGACGGTAATCATGTGAAGAGCGACTCCTGGCGTTCGAGGCCTGTCTACTCTAGCGCAGAGGATGGATGGCTGTGCTCCGATCACTGTGGCTTTGGCGCCGATGGCGCAGAGATCAAGGTCGTTGCACACGCATGCCGCTGCATCGAGCGTTCCAGTGCTCTGGACTGCTGTTGACAACTGCTGGGCAAATCAGCTCATCGGAGTTTCGTTGGTGATTGTCGCGCTGATCAGAATATTGAGCAGCCAGCACGCTTCGGCTACCATGCCGATTCGATACCGGTACGGTTCATGCGGAGTTCCCATCAATGCAGGACTTTGATGTCGGAGCGCGTCTGAAGCAGGTGAGGATTGCCGCCGGCTTGAGTCAGCGTGGCTTGGCGGCCAAGGCTGGCGTGCCGCATGGTCAGATCTCGCTGGTGGAAACGAACACCAGCAGCCCATCCATCGCCTCCCTGCGCAAGATCCTCGGCGGCGTTCCGATGACTCTATCCGAGTTTTTCGAATCGGATCGCTCTCCCAAGGATCGGGTCGTATTCCGCAGCAAGGAGCTTCAGGATCTGACGTCCCGCATCGGGCAGTCGAAAGGCAGGGCCCGAATCGCGTTGCGGCAAGTCGGCGACGCAAGAGCGCACAATCTGCAGATCCTGCATGAGCGTTACGCGGCCGGGGCGGATACCGGCCCGACGATGCTCGAACACAGTGCGCATGAGGGTGGCGTCGTCATATCCGGCTCTCTTGAAGTTACCGTGGGCAGTCATGTCTACATGCTGCGAGCCGGCGACGCATACCTGTTCGACAGCCGGGTTCCCCATCGCTTCCGCAATCCTGGAGCCGAGGATGCCGTCGTGATCTCGGCTTGTACCCCGCCGTACCTTTGATTCCTGCCGATACTCCATTCACCTTGGTACCCGCTGTCGGCAGTTACGCGGGGTTGCCGTTCCCGCTGGTCATGTCTGCGTGAGCTTCGCGGACGCAGCGTGTCAGGATGTCCAATCCTTCGGCCAGTATCGACGCGGGGATGGTCAGAGGTGTGAGCAGCCGTATTACGTTCCCGTATGCGCCGCACGTCAGCACGATGAGTCCGCAAGCCTGGGCGCGTGCGACGATCGCGGCGGCGAGTGCGGGATCCGGTTCGCGCGTTTCCTTGTTTCTGACCAGCTCGATCGCCTGCATTGCACCTAGCCCTCGCACGTCTCCGATGGCCGGGACGGTTTCCGCGCACGAGCGCAGCCGGCTCTGGATCGTCTCGCCGATCTCGAGCGCCCGATCGCACAATCGCTCGGATTCGATGACATCGAATACCGCCAGGGCGGCTGCGACGCTTACCAGATTGCCGGCGAACGTTCCGCCAAGAGCGCCTGCGTGCGGGGCGTCCATCAGGGAGGCGCGCCCGGTCACGGCTGCAAGCGGAAAGCCGCCGCCGAGGCCTTTTGCGGATACGATCAGATCAGGCACGACGTCGGCGTGCTCGATCGCGAACAACCTGCCCGTGCGCGCCATGCCGGTTTGAATCTCGTCGACCACCAGCGCGATTCCATGCCGGTCGGCGATCGCTCTGAGCTTTCGCAGGAAGTCCGGTGGCGCGACGTTGAAGCCGCCTTCGCCCTGGACGGGTTCGACCAGCAGTGCCGCGACCTCCGAAGCATCGATGTCGGTGTGAAACAGCTGCTCGACGGATGCCAGCGCTGCCGAACTGGAGATGTCTTCCGCATAGTTCGGAAACGACGCATGAAATATTCCGGGAGACGGTGAGCCGAAGCCCTTCTTGTAAGGCGAGGTCTTGCCCGTGAGCGCCATGCCCAACGATGTGCGCCCATGAAATCCACCGCGAAATGCGATGACTGCGTGCCGTCGCGTGGCGTATCTCGCGATCTTGATCGCGTTCTCCACGGCTTCGGCACCGGTGGATACAAGCATGGTTTTCTTGGGGAAGTCGCCCGGTGTCGAAGCATTGAGCTTCTGCGCCAGTCGTAGATAACTCTCGTAGGGAGCCACGTGAAAACAGGTGTGGGTGAACTGGGACAGTTGCTCCATCGCGGCAGACACCACTCGCGGATGTCGATGTCCGGTATTGCATACGGCAATTCCCGCAGCGAAGTCGATGTAGCGCGTGCCATCGACAGTCCAGAGCTCCGAGTTCTCGGCGCGCTGGGCGAATATGCCCTTGGTCGCCACACCACGAGGTACGACGTCGTGCAGACTGGCTGTGCTCATGAGCTCGCGCGTCCGGCTAGAATAATGAGCGATATACTAGAATCGCTCAGAATAATGCGCAAGGCTCCGGGCCAGCGAAGCGCGCGTTGTATCGGTCGTGAGCAGTATCGGCAGTTGCGGCCGGCAAGATTCGCGCGGCATCGCTCATGCAGGGTTGCATAGGATATTGAGCGGCTATGAGCCGCCGAGCTTTGCAGGGCTTGATGCAGCGATGCTGTGCCGGCAGCGTTTCCGGGCGCGGTCGAGGTCGCGGCGCGAAGTTGACTTGGGGGAGTCGGCTTGGTAGACGGAGGGCATCTGGTGCTAATGCACTTGGGTTATTCGGGCGGGGCAGCTGCGGATTGTCGCCACCGCTCGAGGCACGACTCTCGCGTCCATCTTCGCATGCGGTATTCGATCAGGTATCGAGACTGCGCGCGTCGCTGGGTGCATGGATTTTTCCGCGAAGATCATTCCTCTTGGATCACACAATCATGAAACGCAATCGAACGGGAGGGGGCTTCTCCAAGGAGGCGATCGCATCCCACGGCTGGTATGAACGACTGGCGACGATTCTCCAGGCGGGCTCGAAGGGCAAGGGGACGCTCGAGCTCATCGCGGAGCTGACCGAGCGCCTGAGCGTCGACAGCACCCTGATCCTGCGTTTTCCGAGCAATTCCGCTCCGCAGCTGATCTACGGCAAGTATCGCTCGAAGGAGCGGCGCACCAAGATCGAGGAATACATGTCGGGGCACTATGCCCTCGATCCGTTCTACTTGCGCATCGACGAGTGCAACGAGGCCGGCATGATGTCGCTGCGCGAGATGATCGAAGAGAGCTTCGGCTCCAGCGAGTACTACAAGGTCCATTATCGATCGGCCGGCCTGATCGATGAGATATGTTTCTGCTGCGACGACGACGAGGGCGGATACGTGACGTTGTCGCTGAGTCGCGCGGCAGGCAAGGATCGCTACGGCGAGAAGGAGATCGAGGCCGCAAGACGCATCTCGCCGATAGTGAAGGTGCTGTTGGCGGCGGGTTGGCGCGAGCTGTCCAGTGGCGATCAGTTGTCGCCCGGTGAGGAGAAGGAAGACCAGCATCGGCTGATAGAGAACGCCCGGATCAATTTCGGGCGCTCGATTCTGACGAACCGGGAGTACGAGATCCTGCAACTGCTGTTGCGTGGAAAATCTATTGCCTTCATCAGTCGCGCGCTGGGCATCGCCATCAACACCACCAGGGTTCATCGCAAGAACATCTACGCGAAGCTGAATATCAGGTCGGGCTCGGAGATCTTCACGTTGTTTCTGGACGTCGTGTCCAAAACCAAATACGTGCCGAACCGCGATCCATTCATTCAATATAAAGAGTCGAATGCCTGACAGCCCGCCGAAGCGATCGAGGCTCTGCGTTCGATTCGAGCAGCAGAAGAGAACTAATCCGCCGGGGTTATTGCTAAGAGGGGGGAGGCACGTCCAATTTATGCGCTAGCCAGCCGTCAGTTGGCATGGCTTGGGCTCAGGTTTGCTCTCGGCAAGGATCCTAGTCAATGGCTGGCACAACCAAGCAAAAGTACGACGCGATCATCGTCGGCGGCGGACACAATGGTCTCGTCTGCGGCGCGTATCTGGCGCGAGCAGGCAAGAGCGTGCTCATTCTCGAGCGCAACTCCCACATCGGAGGCGCGGCCACCACTCAGCCGATATGCCCGGGCTTCCGGGCATCCACCTTCTCGTACCTGATGAGCTTGCTGCACCCGAAGATCATCAGGGATCTGGATCTCGAGGGCTTCGGGCTGAAGATCCTGCCGGCGACGGACATGTTCACGCCGTTACCCGGCAACGACCATATCTTGTTCACCGGCGACGTCGACAGGAACGTCCGGGAGTTCTCCAGATTTTCCAAGAAGGATGCCGCGCGGTATCCAAAATTCGCTCAATACCTCGATGCCATCGCGGACGCTGCGCGCGGCTTGATGCTCGAGACACCGATCGACCCGCAGGACCTGTCGGTGGGTGGCATGGTGCGGACCGCCCGATTCCTTCTGAACAACAAGAAGCTGGTGAAGGAGTTCTACGGGCTGTACGACATTCTCACCATGAGCGCCTATGACTTCCTCTCGGAATGGTTCGAGTCGGACATCATCAAAGGAGTGTTCGCCTATTATTCCGGCATCGGCAGTTATCAAGGCCCCAAGACGCCTGGCTCGGCGTACATCCTGCTGCACCACCTGATGGGAGAGCACGAAGGCGCAGGTGGCTGGGGCTTCATCGAAGGCGGCATGGGGAAGATATCCGAAACGATCGCGCAGGCCGGCGCGCGGCATGGAATGCAGATCGTGACCAATGCCGCCGTTTCTCATATCGAAACCAGAAACAACCGCGCTTCGTTGGTGGTGTGTGAGGACGGCACGGAGTACGCGGGCGCGGTGATCGCCTCCAACGTCAGTGCCAAGACCCTCTTCGGCAAGATGATGAAGGATGCCGAGGTGCCGGAGGACTATCGATGGCACCTGGAGACCTTCCGCACGGAATCTTCTGCGGCGAAGCTCAACGTGGCTTGTGAGCGGTTGCCGCAGTTCACCGCCTTCGATCCGGCCGTGTGTGGTTTCGAGTACCCGTCGTACGCGCACGTTGCGCCGGATGTGGAGTATCTCGAGCGTGCCTACGCCGAGGCAAAGGAGGGCTGGTATTCGGAGCGTCCGTTCGTAACCGTCACCGCGCCGACCACGGTGGATAAAACGCTCGCGCCTCCTGGCAAGCATGTCGTGAATCTGTTCTGCGGTCATGCGCCATACACATTGCGCGGGGGAGCGAGCTGGGAGGAGCATCGACAGAAGTTTGCCGATCGAGTGCTCGATGCCATCGAAGTGTTCGCGCCGGGATTCCGCAACGACATCATCGAGATGCAGGTGCTGGTCCCGCCGGACATCGAGAAGCTGATCGGCAGTCCGAACGGTCACATCTTCCACGGCGAGCTTTCGGTCGACCAGCTGTTCTTCAA
>JBDHQY010000183.1:0-5711 GCA_039807315.1 Steroidobacter sp.
CCCGCCCGACTGGCCCGACATCTCCATGCTCATGCTGGCCATCTGACTCTGCAGCGTGTCGCCGAAGGCCGCGAACAGACCGATGCCGGCCACGGCCACCAGCGCGGTGATGATGATGTATTCGCTCATTCCCTGGCCGAGCTGCCGACGCGCGGCAGCCAGATGGCCTGCCGTACGATTCCTCGACGGGCCTGGCACTCGATGGACTCGTGGCATTTTCATCCCGCACCTCCGTGGCAATCTCTGGAACCGACAGCGACAGGCTAGGGCGCAACGGCGGAAACGCGGCACGAATATCTGGCTGGTTCGCACAGATATCGGTTTGCCGCCGCAATGACGATCACGGCTGCACCATTCTCATTCGCCGTACAACGGCGTATCGTCGTCGGCAACGATTCCAAGGAGATTCGCGATGCGTGCAATCGCCCTGGCTCTCTCGCTCGGCTCCCTTCTGGCTCATCCTGTTTCGGCGGCGGAAAACACGGCGAATGCCACGCCGGTGGTACTCAAGGCGGCCCATGTCTTCGACAGCAGATCCGGCCGCTTGACCGACAACGGCATCGTGGTCGTGCAGGGTGACCGCATCGTCTCCGTCGGCAGCGCGCAATCGGCGCCGGCCAATGCGCAGGTGGTCGATCTCGGTGACGCCACGCTGCTGCCCGGGCTCATCGACTCGCACGTGCATCTGGGCGACGAGCTGCAGAAGGATTTCTATCGTGGCTTCTACGAAGGGATCATGCGGTTCCCGGCGGAGCAGTCGCATTACGCGGCGATGTATGCAAAACGCACGCTGGAGGCCGGCTTCACCACCGTGCGCAACGTTGGCGCCAGCGACTTCATCGACATCGGCCTGCGCAACGCGATCAACGCAGGCATCGTCGAGGGACCGCGCATGCTTACCGCGGCCCATTCGATCGGCTCGACCGGCGGGCACTGCGACGGCAGCCCGTTCCCACCGGACGTGATTCCGCCGCGCGGCCCGGTCGAGGGCGTCTGCAACGGGCCGGAAGAGTGCCGCGCCGCCGTCCGCTATCAAATGAAGTGGGGCGCGGACGTGATCAAGATCTGCTCGTCCGGCGGCGTGCTGTCGGAGTCCGATCCGGTCGATGTGCCGCAACTCACGCCGGCGGAGTTGGATGCCATCATGTCCGAGGCGCATGCCTGGAAGCGCAAAGTCGCAGCGCACGCGCATGGTGACCTGGCGGCCCGGCAGGCGATCGAGGCCGGCGTGGATTCGATCGAGCACGGCAGCTTTCTCACCGAGCAGACGCTGCAGCTGATGAAGCAGAAGGGCGTCTACCTGGTGCCGACCCGGCTGGCCGTGTACTGGGTCAATCTGCAGGCGCAGACGTTCCCGCCGCAGATTCGCGAAAAGGCGCTCGCCGCGGCGCGGACGCACGGTGACATGTTCAAGGCGGCGCTACGCATCGGCGTGCCGATCGCGTTCGGGACCGACTCCGGCGTATCGCCGCACGGCATGAACGCCAAGGAGTTCGCGCTGATGGTCGAGCTGGGCATGTCGCCGTCGGCGGCGTTGCTGGCCGGCACTCGCGAAGCCGCCAAGCTGCTGGGTGTGGATGCCGAAGTCGGCACCCTGGAGACCGGAAAATTCGCCGATGTGATCGCCGTTCCCGGCAATGTGCTCAACGACATCGCGGCGACCGAAAAGCCGCTGTTCGTGATGAAGCGCGGGCACATCGTGGTCCGGCCGCATTGACGCCGGCGCCACGCCCTCGCAGCAACAGCCGTTACAACAGGATGTTGGCCAGCGGCACGGTAATGAACGACAGCAGGATGCCGATGCCCAGGATGGTGTTGGCGAGTTGCGGCTCGAGCTGGTTCTGATCGGCCAGAATGGTCGCCGAGATCATCGGCGCCATGGCCGATTCGAGTACTGCGACGGCCAGCACCTCGCCGCCCACGCCGATCGCCAGGCCGGCCGCCCAGACGATGGCTGGCCCGAGCAGCAGCTTCCATCCCAGGCTCCAGCCGATGGCCGCGAGCTGGCCTTCCGTCAGCTGCAGCCGGAACTGCAATCCGACCGAGAACAGCGCCAGCGGTACCAGGGTCGAACCCAGGCGGGAGAGAATGCCGTCGATCGCCTCGGGCCAGCCACCCAGCGCACCGACCGCCATGCCGATGAACAGGGAGATGAACGGCGGAAACAGGATCACCCGACGCACCACCATCAGCTTCGACACGCTGCGCCCCGAGTAAACGGCCGCGACCACGGTGCCGCCGATGGCGAACGCCAGGAAGGAGCCGACCTGGTCGGCAATGAGCGCCAGCTTCAAGCCCTCTTCGCCGCGCAGCGCTTCGATCAATGGAAAGCCGATGAACGAGGTGTTGCCGAGCCCGCCCACCAGCGTCAGCGCGCCGATGCGTGCCTGCGACCAGTGCAGGATGCGCCCCAACCGGCTGAAGCAGAGCCAGCCCGCCAGGAACATGAACCAGATCGATGCGATGGCAAACCACAGATGCCAGTCGAAACTGAGCCGCGGAATCAGGTTCAGCACCAGCGCCGAATAGGCGACGTTCAACACCCACCA
Organism: Steroidobacter sp.; assembly: GCA_039807315.1. Classification (GTDB taxonomy): domain Bacteria; phylum Pseudomonadota; class Gammaproteobacteria; order Steroidobacterales; family Steroidobacteraceae; genus Steroidobacter. Next base: position 2,550 of record JBDHQY010000183.1, read on the forward strand.
GTTCAGGCTCTGCGACAGCGCCGGCGGCGGCCGCCCCACACGGGCGGCGAGCCAGCCAAGCGCCAGGCAGACCACCAGCAGCAGCAAGGCGTTCATCGCGGCGCAGTCGCAGTGAATGGAAGGACGACGGGCATCGCGCCAGTATAGCGGCGTGGCCTCCCGAACCCGGGTTTAGCGAAACCTCCCGGCGCCGCAGGCAAGGGAAGCCATGCGATCGGCCGTGCCTCGGCCGGCTCTATCTTCAGTCCGCCACCTTCTTGAAATCGGCCGACGACCCGAAGAGCCGCGGACCGACGGGGTTGCGATTGATTGAAATCCGTTTGCCGTCGATCGGCATCAGCGGCGCCGGACGACGGCCGCGGTGCGGCTGCTCATCTCGGCCATCTCCTTCAGGGCTGGCGCCGCTGACCGGCAGGGTCTCTTCCACTCCCTTGTGCCGGAAGCGATGTGCCGGCCGAAAGAGCCGATCCAATGAAGGCCGATCGCCAGCAGTGCACCGCCGTGCAGCCTCAGTCAGGCCGTCGTGCCGTGAGCAATTGCCGAAGTTTGTCGCAATGCAATGCGGCGAAGGCACGCGCTTCGATCTCGAACGCATTGTTCCAGTAGCCGCGACGAAGCCATTCCAGCACATAGCGCCAGAGCGTGAGTCGGCGCGGCTGCCATTGCCGCAGCACGTGAAAGTACTCGTGCAGCACCAGATCCGGATCGCGCCAGAACTCGGCCGCTGAGCCGCGTAGCAAAATGCGGTCACGCCGTGTCGTGGCGCGAGCGCCAAAATGCAGGCGCGCATAGGCCGAATACTCGATTACGCGAACGTGATCGACAGGCTCGCCGAAGATGATGCGTAGAGCCGCCGCAATCTTCGGCGGAGGAGCGGCGCGGCTCGCGAAAGTAACCATACGGGATCGAGGGATGGCGACGGACGTCCTTGCGGAGGGGGTCACCGATGCGGCGAAGGTAGCTCAACTTACATGATCGGCCCGCCGCTGCGCAGAGAACGGCCATAAAACAGCGAGCCCAGCCGATCCTTCGGCTGGGCTCGCCGTTCAAGACGAGGGTGGAGCGCTTACCGCTCGATGGAGCCCTCGCCCTGCACCTTCACGTCGCCGGGGTTGTCCAGCACGAACATGACCACGCGGCGGTTGCGGGCACGGCCCTCGCTGGTGGCATTGTTGTCGATCGGCTGGGCTTCGCCGTAACCACGCGCCACCAGCTGGGTGGCCGGTACGCCCTGCTCGATCAGGTGAGCACGCACCGCATCGGCGCGCTGCTGCGACAGCGTCAGGTTGTACTGATCCGGACCGCTGCTGTCGGTGTGACCCTGCAGCTCGATCTTCAGCCGCGGATGCTTCTTGAGATCGGCGGCCACGTTGTCGAGGATGCCGGCCGAGCCGCCGGTGAGGCGCGCGGAATTCAGTTCGAACGTCACACCTTCCAGAGTGATCGAGCCTTGGCGGACGCAGCCGAACGCATCGACCGCAACGCCCGCTTCAGTATTCGGACACCGATCCAGATCATCCGGAACGCCGTCGTTGTCACTGTCGCGCAGCGCGGGCGGAGGCGGTGGTGCCGGTGCGGGTGCCGGCGGAGGCGGCGGAGCAACGGCAACTGTCTTCACCGCAGCCGGGCCGAACGAGAACTGGAAGCCCAGCGTGCCGATGTAGTCGACCAGGTGGCCGTCGGCACCAGCATCGTCCCACCGGGCCTTGAGTTCGGGCCGCAGCGCGAAGGTGCTGGTGCCGCTCTGGTTCTCCCACAGCTTCATGAACATGCCGAGACCGGCCTGAGTCATGAAGTCCGTGGCGTTCGAGCCGGGGCTGCGCTCGTTCTGCGCCACGCCCATGCCGACGGTGACGTACGGCGAGAGACGGCCGGCGCGATTCATCACGCCGAGAAGGTCGATCGAGCCGCCGTACAGGCTCAGGTCGCCATACCCGGGGGCGCCACCGATCTTCGCGCCGTTCAGATTCATTTCGACACTCAGGGCGTCGCTGACATGCTTGCCGATGCTCAGCCCGTAGAGCCAATCCTTGTCCTGCAGCGGACGGTCGTTGTCGACCGAGATGCCTCCGAGCTGCGGCGTCACGTACCAGTGGCCGACCTCACTCGCGGCTGCAATGCCGGGTGCGGCCAAGGCACAGAGCAAGAGTACTTCCTTCATCATCGACTCCTCTTGGGATTCTTTATGGATCGAGCGCAACCGCATCGATTGCGGACGCCAACTTAGCCGCTACCGTCCGCCAGACAAGCTGTTCGGACGAAAGTATCGAAATACGATACTTTAAGTCGCAGCATGCGAAACGCACGATCAGGAGGCCATCGATGAACGAAACCAAAAGAATGCTCGACACGCTCAAGCGCTGTCTGCGGGCGCGCGGCCTGACCTACCGTAGCCTCGGCAAAGCGCTGGGGTTGAGCGAATCGTCGGTCAAGCGCCTGTTCGCCGATGAGTCGTTCACGCTTGCACGCCTGGAGCGCGTCTGCAGTGTCATCGATATGAGCGTTGCCGACCTGTCACGCATGGCCAGCGGCGCGCGCGAAGTCCAAGCGCAGCAGCCGTACAGCCTTACGCTCGAACAGGAACGGATACTGGCGAGCAATGCCTCGCTGCTGGCGTGCTTCTACCTATTGTTGAACGGCCGCTCGGTAGAGGAAACCGAACGTCGGCTGGATCTGTCCTCGCGCGTTATGCGCTCCCTGCTCGGCCGGCTCACTGCCGCCCGGCTCATCGAGATCGACGCCAAGCGCAGTGTGCGATTGCACGCGAAATTGCCGATCGCGTGGCGGCCCGACGGACCGGTACGCCGGCTGTACGAACGCCAGGTACGTGCGGAGTTCCTGCAAGGCTCGTTTTCGGCACCCAGCGAAGCGCTGACATTCCATTCGGCGGAGCTGTCGCCCGCGTCGGTCCGCATCCTGCTGCGCAAGCTCGAACGACTCGCCGCGGATTTCGCCGATCTGGCAGCGCTCGATGTGCACGTACCGTCGCGTGACAAGACCAGCGTGGCGATGCTGCTGGCTTGCCGACCGTGGGTGTTCTCGATGTTCTCGGCTTACAGGGCGCGTGGCGCTGCTTGAGATGGAGATGGAGCGGCGAATGCGGGCATCCATGCGGCGGCGCTATCGAGATGCTCCGCAGGTTGCCCCGACTCTCGATCCAAC
>JBDHQY010000184.1:0-5651 GCA_039807315.1 Steroidobacter sp.
CATAACGCAGCAAAACTGCCATTCAAGGATTTTCACGATGAAATCTCGGCTCCTAGGTGTGTATCTGGCCAGTTGTGTGGTCGCTGTCGCGCTCACCGGTTGCGGTCGCGACGACGCCGCCCGCTCATCGGCAAGCGCGGGCGAACAGTCGGCTGCGGCGAAGGCAACGGAGCTCGAAGCACGTGAGCAGCAACTCGCCCAGCGCGAAGCCGAGATCAAAGCCAGGGAAGAGGAGCAGGAAGCCGCCCGCCGCGCCGAGGCGGAAGCGGCCGAGCGAGAAGCGGAGAAAGTCGCGGCCGCCAGGAAAGCTGCCGATGAAGCCGCTGCCAAGCGCGCGGCCGCGAAGAAAACAGCTGAATCGCCAGCGCCGGCTGCCGGAACGTCCGTTGCTCGGCGCACTACGCCGCCGACCGCCGCGCCCGTACAGGCTCCCCTGGAAATTCAGGCCGGTACGCAACTCGTCGTGGCGCTTGCGTCCGAGGTCACCACCAAAACCGCCAAGGTCGGCGACCGGTTCGAAGCGCGCCTGACGGTCCCGCTGCGAAGCGGCGATCACCTGGTCGCGCCCGAGGGCGCACGCGTCAGCGGAACGGTCACCGAAGTCGTCTCCGGCAGCAGCCAGATCGGTGCGGTACCCGCACTCGGCCTGCGTTTCGATCAGCTCGAACTGGCCGATGGCCGGCAGATGGCCATTCGCGGCGAATTGCAGCAGCTGGGACAAAGCGAAAAAGGCACTGACGCCGCGAAGATCATCGGTGGTGCCGCGGCTGGCGCGGTGATCGGCCACCAGATCAAGCACGGCACCAAGGGCAAGGTGATCGGCGGCCTGCTGGGCGGCGCGGCCGGCGCCGTGCTGGCAAAGAATACCGGCTCGGAAGTGCAGCTCCAAGCAGGCTCGGAGCTCACGATCGTGCTCGAGCAGGGATTCGTCGTTACCCGAACGCCTACCTGAGCGCCGGGCTCCCGCTGCAATCGGAAAAATTCCATCCGGCGCACCCCGCTCCAGGGTGCGCCGGATGCTCACATCCAGCTCCCGCGGCGTTCGCTGTTGGATAACCCCGAACGGCGCTCCAAGTATTTGTCGCAACAGCGATTCCGCCCATCGCGGCAGGTCTGGATCGACTCCAAACCGTCACCACCGGCGCTTCTTGGATCGATGGCCAAAGGCTGGATCGCCACGACGATTCCGTCCGGCGAACTGGCAATGCCCTTGTATTGGAAATGAGAACCATTAACATCAATAATCTTGCCTAGCCAGCAACGCAGACCGCGGTAGCCAGCTCCATCGCCACCGGTGTGGCCATTTACGTATTCAGGAGCTGGCGTCGTGAAATCCCCCTGTCTAAGGCTGTTGATCGCAGGAATTTGCGCAGCCGCCGCGAGCGGCACACTGGCGGCCGAATCCGCCGGCACATCGAATGCCTCGGACGAGAGCGCGCAGACGCTGCGCAAGATCAGCGTCACGGCCACGCGCGGGCCGGAGGAGCTGACGAACATCCCGAACACGGTGAGCGTTCGCAGCGACGAGGAGATCGAGCATGAGCTCGCGCGCGACATCAAGGATCTGATTCGTTACGAGCCCGGCGTGTCCGTCGCCAATGCCGGCACGCGCTTCGGGCTTGCGGGGTTCAACATCCGCGGCATCGACGGCAACCGCATCGCGACCCGCATCGACGGCGTGCGCATGAACGAAGCCTTCAGCATCGGCAGCTTCTCCGATGCGCGGCGCAACCTGATCGACCTCGACACGCTCAAGTCGGTCGAGATCGTTCGTGGCCCGGCATCCGCCCTATACGGCTCGGACGCCATCGGCGGTGTCGTCAGCTTCGTCACCAAGGATCCGGCGGATTTCCTGGTCGACGGCAAGTCTCTCTATATTCGCGGCAAGGCCGACTATCGCAGCGACAGCGATGCATGGGGCCTGGGTTCGACACTGGCCGCCGCTGGCGAGCAATTCAGCGGACTGTTGATCTATCGGCACGGCGAGTCGTCCGAGACGGAGAATGCCGGCCGCAGCGACGCACATGACAACTCACGCACCAAGCCGAATCCGCAGGACCGCAAGAGCGACAGCGCGCTCGGCAAGTTCGTATGGCGTCCGAGCGATTCGCAAACCGTACGCCTCACGGTTGCGCACGATCGCGAAGAGACTGAAACCGACGTGCTTTCATCCCTGGGCCGCGGCGCCGGCGCATTCGCCAACATCGTCACGGTCGGACTCGGCGGAGACGACACCCAGAAGCGCACGCGCGTAACGCTGGATCACTCGATGACACCGCTCATGCCAGCGTTCGACGACTTCGAGTGGCGCATCTACACGCAGACGACGGATGTCGAGCAGCGCAGCCTCGAGGAACGCTACTCGTTCTCGCTCGGACCGGTATCGACTTTGTTTCGTGATCGCACGTTCAAATTCGAACAGAAGACCCACGGCGCCGAGGCGTTGGCACGCAAGCAGTTTTCTTGGGGCACCACCGAGCACGCGCTCACGTACGGCCTGGAGTTGCTGCAAACCGAAACCGATCAGCTTCGCGACGGCCGTCAGACGACGCAGGCGACGGGCGCCGTCAGCAGCAATATCTCGCCGGACAATTTTCCGGTACGCGATTTCCCGCCGACGAAGACCAATCAGTACGCGCTGTACATCCAGGACCAGATCGCCCTGCCGGGAGCGCGGCTGCAGTTCGTACCCGCCGTGCGCGTCGATCATTATCGACTGCGGGCGCGGCAGGACGAGATTTTCAGCGAGGACAATCCCGGCGTCGAAACCGCCGGCATCGAGGAAACGAGCGTGTCACCGAAGCTCGGCGCGGTCTGGCACATGACGGATACCTTCTCCGCCTACGCGAGCTACATGCGCGGCTTCCGCTCGCCGCCCTTCGACGACGTCAACATCGGCTTCACGAACCTCGCCTTCGGCTACACGGCGATCGCGAACCCGGATCTCAAGCCGGAGAAAAGCAACGGTTACGAGGTCGGATTGCGCGCCGCCACCGACGACGCCTTCGTCTCGCTGGCGACTTTCTACACCGATTACGACGACTTCATCGAATCCCTGGTCATGATCGGCATCCAGAACGGGCTGCAGGTCTTCCAATCGCAGAACCTATCGGAAGCCCACATTTATGGCGCGGAGCTGCGCGGCGATGCGAAGTTTCTCGACGGCAAGATTCGTGTTCGATCCAGCGTCGCTTATACGCGCGGCGCCGGTCGCAGCCAGGGACAGACGGGCGACGAGCCGATCAACTCGGTCGACCCGTTGAAGGCCGTGCTGGGCGTCGCGTACCAGCCCAGCCATTTGTGGAGCCTGGAGCTGATCGGCACGGCGGTGGACCGGCATGGACATACGAATCAATCCACGCCGCAGTTCGTGCCTGCCGGCTATTTCGTTCTCGACCTGCTGGCTGGCATGAACTTCGGCGAGCATGCGCAGTTGCGATTTGGCGTCTTCAATCTGACCGACAAGAAATACTGGGAGTGGAGCGATGTCCGCGGCATCGCGCCGACCAGCGCGGTACGGGATCGCTACACACGGCCAGGAATCAACGGTGGCGCCAGCCTGTCGGTGCAGTTCTAGCAGGAAAGAAGCGGTCCATTCACGGTGCTGCTGCGCTTCATGGCTTCGCAGATCGGCCGTAGCCCGCGGCAAAACAAGCTGGAGACGACCCCATGAGACGCACATCGCGCGGCTGGGCCCACGGCGCGCTGCTGTTCGCTGCGATTCTTCTCAACGGCTGCGCGACACAATCATCGAGCACCGTCAGGCGTACGGAGAGCGCCGATACCTTCGGTGTGCTCGTGATGGCGCACGGCGGATCGAAACAATGGAACGAGCGCGTGTTGGCGTCCGTCGAGCCGCTGCGTGGCGAATACAAAATCGACGTGGCTTTCGGCATGGCGGATGCCGCCAGCCTGCAACGCAGCGTGGCAAATCTCGAAGCGCAGGGCGTGCACCGTATCGGCGTCGTACGCTTGTTCGTGAGCGGCGAGAGCTGGTACCAACGCACGCAGCAGATCCTTGGCATCGTACCTGGCGCCCCGGCGCCTCCGGCTCAGGACGCTCACGCAGGACATGAGCACCATGAAAACGCCGGGCATTCGATGGAATTCTGGCGCCTGGATTCACATTCGACATTCGTGCTCAGCACGCAAGGGCTGGCCGATGCGCGCGAGATGGATGCCGTTCTCGCCGAACGTGCGGCGCAGCTGAGCCGGAATCCCCAGTCCGAAGACGTTCTGATCCTGGCGCACGGCCCGGGTGACGATGCCGAGAATGCCCGCTGGATCGACAAGATCACCGAGCGCACCGGATCGATTCGCGACGCGCGACCGTTCCGGCGCATCGAAGTACATACGCTGCGTGAAGACTGGCCGGAAAAGCGCGCCGCGGCAGAACAAGACGCGCGCGAATTCGTGCAGCGCGCGCAGCGTGAGAATGGTCGAGCGATCGTGATTCCATTTCGCGTCGAGGGCTTCGGACCCTACGCGAAAGTATTCGAAGGGCTAGATTACGCCGCCGCTGGCGTGGGGTTGCTGCCTCACCCGAACGTGACGCAATGGATCGAGCGCCAGATCGTCGAATTGCGCGAGCGCTCGAAGTCACTGCCCCGCTGAATCAGCGGCAGCGGCGCATCAGCGTCCCAGCGTGGTATCGACGAGTTCCTTGCAGATCGCTTCGACCTGCTTCGCGGTCATCGCCGAGAACACGCCTTCCCAGGCGCTCGACTTGGTGTTGTAGGGCCGTTCGCCCCAGGTAGCGCCATTCTTCAGGTCGATGTACTTGACGCTGGAGTCGACGAAAGCATTGCCGGTCATGACACCGAAGCCGAAGCGCGCGCCCGTCGAAACGATGCGATAGTCATTCACGTAGACGGCCAGCAGCGTCCCGTCTTCACCGGTGTGTTTGGCGGGACCTTCCTGGAAGGCGTAAGCGACGTTGGCCTCCTTCGCCTGCTTGCCAAAGGCATCGCGCCAGATGCCTTTCAGCGACTCCCAATCGTCGGCACTGGTCGCCGTCTGGCTGCCGCTCAGATTGAGCACGAGTTTTTTCGCAGCCCCCGCCCCCACCTGGATCGGCGCCTGGTGCTCAGGCTTTTCCATTCGGGTGGCACATCCGCCCAACAGCAGGGCAATGGCAATCAGGGCAACGGTTTTCATGAACATTTTTCGACGGGCTCGTGATTCATTCGCAGCTACGGCGGGTAAGCGGGGGACCGATGAGAACAACCGAGAGCATGTGAGGCGCCGCGAGATGAAAACACCCTGAGTCGGGGTTGTTCGGATCTTTTCCGTAAAATTCCGGGCCTGCACGCGAGTCCGCGGTTGGCTGGGGCGGAAGGATTCGAACCTCCGAATGGCGGGATCAAAACCCGCTGCCTTACCACTTGGCGACGCCCCAAATTCAAAGCTCCGCCGCCAGCCGGCGCTGTAGCGGGGAGCGATTCAATCCTTTCACGACATACCCGCGCCAGCGCGCCGGCAGCCGCGCCAGAGCCTCTTCGGCGGCAGCTGCATGGGGCATGGCGGCGAACACGCAGGAGCCGGTCCCGGTCAACCGCGCGCGGCCAAATTCTTCAAGCCAATCAAGCGCTTCGGCGATCTCTGGAAAGCGCCCGCGAACGCAGGAAGTGCAGTCGTTGCGCCCGTCGCCG
>JBDHQY010000185.1:0-5648 GCA_039807315.1 Steroidobacter sp.
GGGCAAGACACTGTATCGATGGCCCTTGCGCCCGCTGCGCAATGGCCAGGCCGGCGATCGGCCCGGGTCGTCCGAATGCAACGACGTGCCTACCGTCGTCAGCGCTGGCTTGATGAGTCCCTATCCCGGCGGACTCAAGCTGCCGGACCGCGATCAACGTCTCAGCTGTACACAGATGTGGCCGCCGTTTCTCGCGGATGCCGACGCTCGTCCCGTAGGCAAGTGGAGCGTCATCAAGCGCAAGGATGGTTCCCTGCAATGGGCATATAACAATCTGCCTCTTTATACCTCCTACCTGGATCAGCTTCCGGGGGACGTTTTCGGTGGCAGGGCGGACAAGCGTGGCGGTGATTCACCCGCGATGCGCGAACCCGTCGGGCCGCCGCCCGATGTACCGCCCGGGTTCGCCGTGAAGACGATGAGTACGGGACGGTTGCTCGTCACGGACAAGGGCCGCTCGGTTTATGCGTCCGAACGCGATACTCCGCAGAAATCGAATTGCGACGCGACCTGTACCGATACCTGGATTCCTTTGCTGGGGCCTGCTTACTCGGTTGAGCCGCAGGGCAATGCACGCGGCGAATGGTCGCTGATCGAGCGGTCAGCCGGCATCAAGCAATGGACGTTTCGTGGTCAACCGCTCTACGAATATCGTCTGGATACGGGAGCCAACGGCTTCAGGGGCAGCGATGTGCCGGGCTGGCACAACGTCTACACTCAACGTGCACCGGCGCCACCGCCGGAATTCACGGTGCAGGACACCACGGCTGGACAGGTTCTCGCCGATCAGCACGGCAAGACGATCTACGTCTATTTTTGCGGCGACGACAGCCAGGACCAGCTCAGCTGCGATCATCCGCAGCAGGAGCAGATCTATCGCCTGACCGTCTGTGGCGGCGGCGATCCGCAGCGCTGTCTGCGTACCTTTCCCTACGTACCTGCAGCGGCGGATGCCAAGTCGACCAGTCGCACCTGGAGCGTGATGTTCGTCGATCCTCAGACAGGCCGCCGTGTCGACGCGCAGCATGCCGGTGCGTTGCGGGTTTGGGCATACCGCGACCGTCCCGTCTATACGTACGCGGGCGATCGCCGTCCGGGCGATACGTTTGCAAACGGGCACGGCGAGTTCAGAGGGCTGCGCAACGGCTTCCGCGCCTACTGGCTGCGCGATGACTTTTTCAACCTGGACCAGCCCGGTCCCGGATAGAACGGCGGGACGAGTAGAGGGGGCAACCAATGGCCAATAGAACCAGACGGCACAGAAGGATGGGATTGATAGCCGTTTTGCTGCTGTCGTCCTTCCACGTCGCGTCTACCAACAGCCAGACCGGTGCCCAGAGCGCCGGCACTGCAAAGAACGCCAGTACCTTGAAGGGCGGCACGATTGCGTTCGCCCTGACCAGCCTGCGCTGGGCCACCTATCTCACGCCCGACGGGCAGGTGGATTGTCCCGATGGTGTCAATGACGGGCCGCGCGAACAGTTCGCCGCGCTCTTTCCGGGCGACGGCAAAGGCCAGGCTCTGGCGGATACCCAGTTGCAGCGCGAGGTGCAGAACTGGTTTCCCACCACTGCACCCGACTACTTCAAGTTCCGGGAGCCACGGGGGCCGCACGCCCTTGGTCTGAACCTTGACGGAAAGGTCGATGCCGACGATTTCACCAGCCCGCAGGGCGAGCCGGGGATCGACAACCAGATGTATCGGGTTCTGGGCTGCATCAACAGCTATCGCGATGCGCAGGGAACCAACGATTCGCTGAACAGCCTCGAGATCGTCAGCGACGGCTATAACCGCCTGCTGGTCGAGTTGAATGGCGTGACCAGCCTGGAGAACAGCGACAACGTCGAAGTCATGCTGTATCGCGGCCTGGATACCCTGTACACCACTGCGGACGGCAAGGGTTTCCTGCCGGGAGGCAGCCAGAGAATCGATGTCCGCTGGGGCCAGAAGTTCATTCAGCGCCTCAAAGGCAAGATCGTGAACGGAGTTCTGACGACCGAGCCCGCGGACGTCGCATTCCCCTGGGCGGTTTTTGGCCTGCCTACGGATGAATACCTGCGTGGTGCCAGCCTGCGGCTTGATCTTACTGCCACGTCCGCCGAAGGGCTGATCGGGGGGTTCGCCGATATCGAGACCTGGTACTTCCAGCTCATGTCGTCGCAGTCGACGCATTGCCAGAGTTACGGCCAGCTCGCTTCCATGTCGCTCTACAAGGCGATGCGCCGGCTCGCCGACGGCTACCCGGATCCGAAGACCGGAGCCAATACAGCCATTTCCTCGGCGCTGCGCGCCACGTTCACTCAGGTATACATCCTCCCCGAGTCGAAGGCGGAGCTCGCGAGCATAAAGACCTTGCAGCGCGCGACACCCTACCAAGGGCCGCCCAATCCGAGATCGGCGGCGGAGGAAATGGGTGACTTCCCCAACATGAGGGCGGCTCTCGCGAAGGCCAATTGAAAGCTGCACAGCTGGTTTATGTGCAGTGAGCGCCGATTGCTTGCCGACTGAATCGCTCATACACTCGAGCGCATAGGAGATGGCATTCCTCCTCGAACCGCCGTTCTGACGGCTGATGATGCCTACGCGTTACCGGGAAGGTAGGCGTAGGCGAATGCGCCACCTGTCCAGGTCGTACTGAGAAGGACAGGTGCATGCTGAAGTCGATCGTTGCGATTTCCCTCGGCGCCAGCCTCGGCGCACTGCTGCGCTGGTGGCTGGGTCTGGCGCTCAATGGCTACTTCCCGACGATTCCGCCGGGTACCTTGGCCGCCAATCTCATCGGCGGCTACATCATCGGTCTCGCCATTGCCTGCTTCGCCTCGTTCTCCGCACTGTCGCCCGAGTGGCGGTTGTTCGTGATTACGGGGTTCTGCGGTGGGCTCACCACGTTCTCGACGTTCTCGTCCGAACTGGTCACGTTGCTGCAGCAGGGGCGGCCACTGTGGGCGTGTGCCGCGGCGGCTCTGCATCTCACCGGCTCGGTGGCGATGACCTTCGTCGGCATCGGGACGTTCATGTGGATCAAGCGCTGAAAGGCCACGGCATCGGAGAATCGTCATGCAGGGATCATTCTTGAGGTTCTACATACACGAAGGCGACCGGCACGGCGGCCGCCTGGTATGGGAGTGGCTGCTCGAGCGGGCGAACGCGCTCGGTATCCGCGGCGGCTCGGCGTTTCGTGCGATGGCGGGTTTCGGACGCCATCATGCGCTTCATGAGGAGCGTTTTTTCGAGCTGGCCGGTACGGTTGCGGTGGAGATCGAGTTCATCGTGACCGATGCAGAGGCGCAGCAGCTCATCGAGTTGTTGCGCCGGGAGCGGATTCGCCTTTTCTATGCCCAGATTCCGGCGCGTTTCGCAGTGATCGATCCAGACGCCGATACGGCTGCGGTGACCGCCAGATAGAGAGGTGTTTGCCTGCTGCGGAGCGCAGCGGTGGTGGTCCGTCGGGCCGTCGCGGGCGCTTGATCGGAACGGTACGGCCACGATTCGTTGCGATCGCATGTCAACCTCTCTCGGTGGTTTCCTCGTCATCGGCTTGGTCTTCGGCTCTCTGGCTGCGCTGATGGCATTCATCATCTTTTATCGGGAGTACGACCAGCATCGGCTCGGCAAACGCAGGATTTGGAGAGAATCCCTCATCGGTGCGGCAGTCGCGTTCACGGTCTTCGTGGCGCTTGCGCTGGTTGGCGGGTATCTGCTTGGTCGCGTCATCTGACGATATCGCGATGGGCGACGAGCGGAGCCCGCACAGGCAGATCGCGCAGCCGTAGGTGCGTGTACGGCTGAAAGCTTGATCGAACCAGACCTGCTGGCCGGGGAGGTGCAGCAATGAACGTCAGGGGGCGCATGATGATCTTCGGCGACAATCCGAGCGGCGAGACTTCTACGTCAACGCGGGTCGGCAACCTTCCGATGGCCAGGATGCGATCCGACGCATCCTGCTGCAAGACGCGACAGTCAGAAAGCGCTGCTGCAGTTGCATCGCGAGCAGACCTGCGGTTCGGATTCGGCAACGATGGGAAGACCTATCCGCTCGACAAGCGCGATGGATCATTCGCCTGCTGGTGCCGGCTGCCAGGAAGCGGGGCCTGAGTGGATCGGCATCGAACCCTGACGAGTGAGCTCCGGGATGATGATGTCTCAGAGCTGTTCGATCCATGTAACAAGGGCGCGTCGCTGCACTGCATTCAGGCGCTCGTAACGCTTGCGCGATGCAGTGGCAGCGCCGCCATGCCAGAGAATGGCTTCTTCGACGGAGCGCGCGCGGCCGTCATGCAGCAGTCTCAATGGCTGACCACTCGTAACCGCTGCGTTCATTCCCCAAAGAGGCGCAGTGCGCCACATGCTTGGCGCGGCTTTCCCTGCAAGATTCCGATCTGCCAACGCTTCGCCGAGATCGTGTAGCAACAGATCGGTATACGGCCGGATCACGCCTGCGGCATGAACCGCGGAGTCCACGGGCAAGCTGGGTCTGTGACATGCAGCGCAGCCCGTTCGTTTGAAAACGCTTGCGGCCGGCGCGCGTTCAGGCTCGGAAATCGTTACTGGCACGGCATGCAGTGTCTGGAAGGTGATCAGTGCGTCAAAGAGCGCGGCGTCGACTTCAGGTGTGCCGCCGTTCGGCGCTTCGCGGCAGGCTGCGTCCGTTCCGCAATCATCCAGGGTAACGAGCGAGGTGGTGAGGCCCATCTCCCGTCCGAATGCGCTGGCAGTTTGAGAGGCGACCGTGGGCTCGATCGCTTGCCAGCCGAAGCGACCGATCCGTGCCGGGGTACCCAGGCGAGACAGCTGGGCTGAAGGGTCCTTGCGGCGGGCAGTCCGTTCGATCGCCAGCAGCGCGGATTCCGGTACGCGCTCGAGCAGTCCGACACCGAACAACGATGATGGCATGCGCGGCATGATGATTGTCGTGCTGGGCAACCTGGATCGGGAAACCCGCGCCTCATAGGTGGGTACCCGCAGACTCACGGAGCTGCCATCGGCCAACGCATGTTCCTGTTCGGTATAGCGGATGAGTACGGATCCTTCGGGCTGGATGCCGCTTATCGCCGCTGTATTCAGTACGTGGCCATACTCCGTCGTGCCACGTTGGACTCTTCCGTCCGCAAGGACCTGGCCCAGCTGCATCACCAGATCGGCCGGTGCTTCGCCCGAATCGCGCGGGCCGCGGCCGCGCCGCCGGCTGTTATGACAGGCGTCGCAGCTCGGCACGTTGAAAACAGGACCGAGACCGTCGGTCCGGCTCGCCGTTGCCTGGGCCGGGGACCATTGGGTATTGAAGACGGCGTGACCGAGATCGAATTGAGCCTGTGCGCCGGCGGACAGCGCGCGCCACGGTTGCGGGTTGCGTTTGTCGTCCTGAACGATCGTGCCTATGGAAGCGCTGCCGAAAGCGGCGAGACTCACGGTGCACAGAACACCGGCGATGGCCGACCGCATGCTCGAGCCACGGACCACGAATGGGTCAGCCGGAGGTCGATTTCACTGTCGTGATGGCCAGTGTGACAGGGGTGTCGGCGGCTCCGCTGAGCTGCAAGATGAGAGATCGTTGCGCCGGCAGCTCGAACTCCACGATCTTGCGGGGGTGCTCGCAGCCGCGGGCGCCCTGAAAGTCATGCGACTGGATCGACGTCTGGCCATCGGCA
>JBDHQY010000186.1:0-5626 GCA_039807315.1 Steroidobacter sp.
GCCTGGGCGAGGACGGTCCGACGCATCAGCCCGTCGAACATCTGCCGTCCTTGCGCATCATTCCCAACATGACCGTCTGGCGGCCCTGCGACGTGCTCGAAACCGCGGTGGCGTGGGCCGATGCCATCGAGCGTCGCGACGGGCCAAGCTGCCTGGCGCTGTCGCGGCAGGGCCTGCCGGCGCAGACGCGCACCGCGCAGCAGGTCGCCAACGTTCGTCGCGGTGGTTACGTGCTGCGCGATTGCGAAGGCACGCCACAGGCGATCCTGATCGCGACCGGTTCGGAAGTGGCGCTTGCCATCGAAGCCGCGCAAGCGTTGCAGCAGAAAGGACATCGCGTGCGCGTCGTGTCGATGCCGAGCACCAACGTGTTCGATTCGCAGGACGCCGCTTATCGCGAACAGGTTCTACCGCGCGCCGTGGATCGCCGCGTCGCGATCGAGGCCGCCGCCACCGAGACCTGGTGGCGCTACGTCGGCAGCCGCGGCGACGTGATCGGCATGCACAGCTTCGGCGCCTCGGGCGTCGCGAAGGATCTGTTCAGGCATTTCGGATTTACGGTGGAGCACGTGGTGGCCACCGTCGAACGGGTATTGAGCGAGTAACAGTCAAGATCAAGGCGTAGGAGTCGATATGCCCATCAAAGTCGGAATCAATGGCTACGGCCGCATCGGCCGCAACGTGCTGCGCGCCCTGTACGAGGCGAACCGCCAGAAGGAGATCCAGATCGTCGCGCTGAACGATCTCGGCGACGCTCAGACCAACGCCCATCTGACCCGTTACGACACCGCCCACGGCAAGTTCCGCGGCGAGATCCAGGTGGAAGGCGACTCGCTGGTGGTCAACGGCGACCGCATCAAGGTGCTGGCCGAGCGCGATCCGGCCAAGCTGCCGTGGGGCCAGCTGGGCGTGGACATCGTGTTCGAGTGCACCGGCCTGTTCACCAGCAAGGCCAAGGCGGGTGCGCACCTGGCCGGCGGCGCCAAGAAAGTCGTGATTTCCGCGCCGGGCGAGAAGGACGTGGACGCGACCATCGTCTACGGCGTCAATCACAACGTGCTCAAGGCGAGCCAGACCGTGATCTCCAACGCCTCCTGCACCACCAACTGCCTGGCGCCGGTCGCCAAGGTGCTGCACGACAGGATCGGCATCGTCAGCGGCGTGATGACCACGATCCACTCCTACACCAACGATCAGGTTCTCACCGACGTGTACCACAAGGACCTGCGCCGCGCCCGCTCGGCCACCATGTCCATGATTCCGACCAAGACCGGCGCCGCCGCCGCGGTCGGGCTGGTGCTGCCGGAGTTGAACGGCAAGCTCGACGGTTTCGCGGTGCGCGTGCCCACCATCAACGTTTCGCTGGTGGATCTGAGCTTCGTCGCCAAGCGCGCGACCAGCGTCGAGGAGATCAACTCGGCCATGAAGGAAGCCGCCAACGGCGCGCTCAAGGGCATTCTGGCCTATACCGCCGAGCCGCTCGTGTCGGTCGACTACAACCATGACGCGCATTCTTCCACCTACGACGCCACCATGACCAAGGTGATCGACGGCACGCTGGTGAAGGTCTGCTCCTGGTACGACAACGAGTGGGGCTTCTCCAACCGGATGCTGGATACGGCGCTGGCCTGGTCGAAGGCGGGCTGATTGCCACGAAGGTCGACCGCGGTCGCTGGCCGCGGTCCGAACCTTTCTCCCTGCTGAGCTGTCTTTGATCTGGCCGGCGCGCAGCTGGCCAGTGTCCCTTGCTTTTTCGGAGCCTTCCATGCCCATCCTCCGCATGACCGATCTCGACCTGCGCGGCCTGCGTGTTCTCATCCGTGAGGATTTGAACGTGCCGGTACAGAATGGCGTCGTCACCAGCGATGCGCGCATCCGCGCGTCACTTCCCACCATCCAGGCGGCGAAGGAAGCAGGCGCCAAGGTATTGCTGATGTCGCACCTGGGCCGGCCCGAGGAGGGCGTGTACGACGAGGAGTTCTCGCTCGCGCCGGTGGCGCAGCGCCTGTCCGAGCTGCTGGGCTACAAGGTCCGTTTCGAGAAGAACTGGCTCGACGGCGTGGAATGCGCCGCCGGCGAAGTGGTGCTGCTGGAGAACGTGCGCTTCAACAAGGGCGAGAAGAAGGACAACGACGATCTGGCGCGCCGCATGGCGGCGCTGTGCGACGTGTACGTGATGGACGCCTTCGGCACGGCACACCGCGCCGAGGCCAGCACCCACGGCGTCGCCAAGTACGCCAAGGTCGCTTGCGCCGGACCGTTGCTGATGAACGAGCTGGTGGCGCTGGAAACGGCGCTGGAGAAGCCCAAGCGGCCGCTGGTGGCCATCGTCGCCGGCTCCAAGGTCTCGACCAAGCTCACGGTGCTGGAAAGCCTGCTGAGCAAGGTCGACCAGCTCATCGTCGGCGGTGGCATCGCCAACACCTTCCTGGCGGCGGCTGGCTACAACGTCGGCAAGTCGCTGGTGGAGTCCGACATGATCGGCATCGCCAAGAACCTGCTGGCGCGCTCGCGCGAGCTTAAAGTGGAGATTCCGCTGCCCAGCGATGTAGTGGTGGCGACCGAGTTCTCCGCCAAGGCCGAAGCCGACGTGAAGCCGATCGACCAGGTGGCGGCCGACGAAATGATCCTGGACATCGGCCCGGACACGGCCGAGCACTTCGCACGCATGTTCGGCAACGCCGGCACCATCGTCTGGAACGGCCCGGTGGGCGTGTTCGAGTTCGACCAGTTCGGCGAAGGCACGCGCACGCTGGCCCAGGCAGTGGCGCGCAGCTCGGCGTTCTCCATCGCGGGCGGCGGCGATACCCTGGCCGCGATCGAGAAATACCGGGTCGAGGCCGATATTTCCTACATCTCGACCGGCGGCGGTGCGTTCCTGGAGTTCCTGGAAGGCAAGAAGCTGCCGGCCGTTGCCGTGCTGGAAGCGCGCGCCGGCGGCTGAGGGCAGATTCGCGGTCGAGCGGATGGATTCCCCGCTTGCGCGGGAATGACCATGGTCCATCCCCACGGCCCCGGACGGGCTTCACGGCGGAGCGGATGGCATTACACTGTCCGCGCCGCCGGCCATTTACGGTTCATCGCACGCCCATGCTTCGCCGTACAAAAATTCTCACGACACTCGGCCCCGCCACCGACAATCCCAAGGTTCTCGCAGATCTGTTCACCGCCGGCGCCGACGTCGTGCGGGTGAACTTCTCGCATGGCGAGCCGCAGGCCCACATACGTCGCGTGCAGATGGTGCGGGAGGTGGGCCAGCAGGTCGGCAAGCAGGTGGCGGTGCTGGGCGATCTGCAGGGTCCCAAGATCCGCATCGAGCGCTTCGCCAACGGACCGGTGCAGCTGGTCGAAGGCGCGCCGTTCACGCTGGATGTGTCGCTCGATCCGAAGGCCGGTACCGCGGCCAGCGTCGGCGTCGCCTACAAGGGGCTTCCCAGGGACGTGCGGGCCGGTGACGTGCTGCTGCTGAATGACGGCCAGCTGGTGCTGGAGGTGACGTCGGTGGATGGGCCGCGCATCGCCACGTGCGTGCTGGTCGGCGGCGAGCTGTCGGACAACAAGGGCATCAACAAGCAGGGCGGCGGTCTTTCCGCCGGCGCGCTGACCGACAAGGACCGGATCGACATCAAGCTCGCCGCCGAGCTCGGCGTGGATTACCTGGCCGTGTCGTTTGCGCGCGATGGCTCCGACATGGAGGAGGCGCGCCAGCTGCTGCGCCGGGAAGGTGGCCACGGCTACCTGGTGGCCAAGATCGAGCGCAGCGAGGCCATCGTCAATCTCGACCGGATCATCCAGGCGAGCGACGCCGTCATGGTGGCGCGCGGCGACCTCGGTGTGGAAGTTGGCTACGCCGAGCTGACCGGCTTGCAGAAGCACATCATCGCGGCGACCCGGCAGCGCAACCGCATCGTCATCACGGCCACGCAGATGATGGAATCGATGATCCACAACCCGATGCCGACGCGCGCCGAGGTTTCGGACGTCGCCAACGCGGTCATGGACGGCACCGACGCGGTGATGCTGTCGGGCGAGAGCGCCGTCGGCAAATATCCGGTGAAGGCTGTGCAGGCGATGGCGCAGGTGATCCTGGGCGCGGAAAAGTACGAGTCCTCGCATTCGCCGGTGCGGCATCGCAGCGACGGCGGCATTTTCGAGAAGACCGACGAGGCGATCGCGATGGCGGTGATGTACACGGCCAATCACCTCAAGGTCAAAGCGATCGTGGCGCTGACCGAGTCGGGCTCGACGCCGCTGTGGATGTCGCGCATCCGCGCGGACATTCCCATCTACGCTTTCACCCGTCACGAAATCACGCGCCGCCGCGTCATGCTCTATCGCGGCGTGTACCCGGTGAATTTCGATATCACCCACACCGACGCGCAAGCGGTCTACAACGCGATCTTCGCGCTGCTGCTCGAGAACAAGATGGTCGAGGCCGGCGATCGCATCATCCTCACCAAGGGCGAGCTGTCGGGCGTGTCGGGCAAGACCAACTCGATGAAGATTCTGGAAGTACGGCTCTGAGGTCGCTGCCCCGGGCTGCATGACGATCTCCTGACCGCAGCGGTGTCACTTCGCGTAGGCGCGGTCCTTGCCGCTTCGCTGCCGCACTGGCTACAGTGGGGCCAGCCCACTGTTTCAGGAGCTCGAGCTGAAATATCAGCCGGTCGTGCGAGTGCCATGCGTCTGTTGCGAAACATCGGTATCGGTATCGTCGCATTGCTGCTGCTCAGTGCTGTGTCCGGCTACCTGCTGCTGCGCGGCAGCCTGCCGCAGCTCGACGGTGACGTTCCGCTCCAGAAGCTCGGTGCCACGGCAGTCATCGAGCGCGATGCGGCCGGCGTTCCGACCCTCCGTGCCAGGTCGCGCCGCGACCTGGCGTTTGCCACCGGTTTCGCGCATGCGCAGGATCGGTTCTTCCAGATGGATCTGATGCGTCGTGCGGCTGCCGGCGAGCTTGCCGAGCTGTTCGGATCGGCGGCCGTCGAAGCGGATCAGCGCCTGCGCATTCACGGTTTTCGCCAGGTCGCGCAACGGATCGTCGCCGATGCCTCGGCGGAGGATCGTGAAATCCTGCTGGCCTATGTGGCTGGAGTGAACGCGGCGCTGCAGAAGGCGCGCACGCGGCCGTGGGAATACTTCCTGCTGCGCACCCAGCCGCGCGAATGGTTGGTGGAAGATTCGATTCTGACCGCATTCTCGATGTATCTGAACCTGAACGACTCGACCGGCGCCGAAGAGCTGGCGCGCTCGCAGCTGCACGCGGTGCTGCCGCCGGCAATGTTCGCATTCCTGCATCCGCTGGGCACCGAGTGGGATGCACCGATCGTGGGTGGAACATGGCGCGCGCCGCCGATCCCGGGACCGGAGGTGTTCGATCTGCGGCAGGGCGCGGCGAAGTCGGCGGCGCTGTTGAATCCGTCATCCAGGCTGGAAACGGAAGAACGGGCCATTCCCGGCAGCAACAGCTGGGCCATCGCCGGCACGCACGCGGCAGCGGGTGCCGCACTGCTGGCCAACGACATGCATCTGGGCTTGCGATTGCCGCATGTCTGGTATCGCGCACGGCTGATCGTCGACGGCGGCAGCGACCGGCCGCGAGACCTGATCGGCGTCACCTTGCCCG
>JBDHQY010000187.1:0-5617 GCA_039807315.1 Steroidobacter sp.
CGCACCGGCAAATCCATGCCGGCCATCAGCACCATCACTTCGAGCCGCGACAGCAGGTCCCGCGGCGAGTTGGCGTGGCCGGTGGTCATCGAGCCGTCATGGCCGGTATTCATCGCCTGCAGCATGTCCAGCGCCTCACCGCCGCGGCATTCGCCGACCACGATGCGATCGGGACGCATGCGCAGCGCATTGCGGACCAGGTCGCGAATGGTGACTTCACCGCGGCCTTCGACATTGGGCAGCCGCGCTTCCAGAGCCAGCACGTGTGGTTGCGCCAGCCGCAGTTCGGCCGCGTCTTCGATGGTCACGATGCGCTCGCTGGCGGGGATAGATTCCGACAGAGCGTTCAGGAACGTGGTCTTGCCCGAACCGGTGCCGCCCGACACGACGATGTTGCGGCGATGCCGAACGCATAGCTGCAGGAACCTGGCCATGGACGCCGTGAGCGAGCCCGACTCCACCAGACGCTGCATGGTGAACCGCTGCTCCGCGAACTTGCGGATGGTGAGCACCGGCCCCACCAGTGACAACGGCGGAATGACGGCATTGACTCGCGAACCGTCCGGCAGGCGCGCGTCCACCATCGGCGAACCCTCATCGATACGGCGACCGAGCGGATTGACGATACGCTCGATCACCCGCATCAGCGTCTGCTCGTTGATGAAGCGCGCCGGCACGGCGGCCAGCCGGCCGTGCCGCTCGACATAGATCTGATGCGGGCCATTGACCATGACTTCCGACACCGACGGCTCGGCCAGAAACGGCTCGATCGGGCCGTAGCCCATGATCTCGGCGGTCATCTCGCGAACGAAGCAGGCGCGATCGACCTGTGGCGGCAGCTCGATCGCGCCCGCTGCGATGATCGACTCGATGGCCTGCCGCGCTTCCTCGCGCAGATCGGCGCCGCTGAGATTGCCGAGCGCCGTGCGCCGGAATAGATCCAGCTCGCGCAACACCAAGCTCTGCAGTTTCTCCTGCAGCGATCGTAGTTCGAGTGTCGACACAGCACCCCGCCTTAGCTTCCATATTCCATGCGCATTGGCGTTCCGCTTCGATCCATCAGTCCTGCAGCCTGGGCTTCAGGGCCTCGTCCGCCTGCTGTTGCAGCATGTCGAAGCGCTCGATCCGTGACTTGAGCGCCGCGGAGTCGGCGCCGATCAACTCCGGCGTGACCAGCACCACCAGTTCACTTTCACCACGGCGGAACTGCCGCGACTTGAAGATCTCGCCCAGCACCGGGATCTGTCCCAGACCCGGCACCTTCACCACGGTCTTGGCATCCTCGGCGCTGAACAGGCCGGCCACCACCATGGTCTGCCCCGACTGCACATTCATTTCGGTATTGGTCTTGCGCGTGGCGAAGCCTGGAATGCCCAGCACCTCGATCGCCTTGTCGACGCTGCTCACTTCGACGTTGACCTTGGTGCGGATCAGTCCCGAGTCGTTGGTGCGCGGCTCGACATTCAGGATGATGCCGAACTGCTTGAAGATCACATTGAGCGCGCCGTCCTGGTTCTGCACTGGAATGGGCACCTCGCCGCCGACCAGGAAGTCGGCCCGTCCGCCGTCGATGCAGGTCAGCGTCGGCTCCGCCAGCAGGCGCGCGTCACCGTTGTTCATGAGCAGCCGGATGACCGAATCGGCGCGACTGGTGAGCGCGAAATAGTTGTTGGATGTGCCTCGCTGCAATGGCAGTGCGTCCAGCCCCTGCACATCGGGCGGAATGACGCGGTAATAGGGATTGGTGACGAACTCGGAGAAGGTGCCGAACACCGGGCCGGCGGCCACGTCCGCCCAATCGATCCCGATATCGCGCAGCGCGGATTTCTTAACCTCGATGAGCTTCGCCCGGATCAGGATGGTGCGTCGGGCTTGCAGCGTATCGACGACCGCGGATACCGGTTTGGCGATGGCGAGCACATTGACCAGGTAGGCCAGTGTCGCGCCGCTACGATTCCAGATGCGCAGGTCGGTGAGCCCTTCCTGTTTGCCCAGCAGCAGAATTTCCTGGGTATCGTCCAGCACTTTGACATCGACGACGCTTCCATCACCGATGGCCACCCGCTTCACTCCAGGGTAACGCAGCAGCAGGCTTTGGCCGGCCGTGACCGACAGGACGCTGACGGCAGCGGCGCCGACGGTTTCGATCGCATCCACGTCGGCCACGGCTGCTTTGGACTGCGCCGTGAGCGCCGCCAGCAGCATCAGCAATGAGATGCCGCCTTTCGCCGACACTAGCCGCCCTGCATGGCCCGGCATCATGTCCCACCTACGATGATCTCGACGCGGGCACGCGGCGCTGCCTTGGCAAGGCGCGGGCCGTTGAGCAACGAGTCTTTGGTGATGCGTGCGAGCTGCAGCGGACGCTGGTCTGCCGATTGCCGCAGCGTGATCGTGATCCTTCCCACTTGCTGGGCCAGTGTGAGCTTCGCCGCATCCTCGGGTGAAACTGCAATGGTCACGGTATTGAACTGGACGCCCGGAGCATACGGCTGGCGCTGATCGCCCAGCCACGCCGCGTTCGTCGCCGTACGAATACCTGTGGCCAGGATCGGCACGTTGAACAGCAGCGGCACCGTCGTGCTCTCGTTGCCCAAGCTGGTCGTGAAGAGAATGTCGATGCGGTCGCCAGGTGCCAGCATTCCGGAAATCGAAGCCTCGGCATCGACGGGCAAGGTCAGCGCACGCATTCCCGGTGCGAGCTGTGCAGAGAATCCGGCACCCGCTTCGCTCGCCAGATGCGCCGACAGAATCGGCTCGCCGCTTCTCACGCCATGGGCCAGCACCCTGCCGGTGAAACTGCTCCAACTCTCGGCCAGCACGGCGTCGGCGTGCAGAAAGGTGCGCGGCACCTCCCGTATGGCGACGGTTTGCCCGGACAGGGCCGTGCCCGACCGCAGGTCCGCATTGGCAACGATGACGCGCACCGGTCGATACTGCGAATCGAGCTCGGCGCGACGTTGAGCCACGGTGCGATCGATATGGCCGTTAGCGAAGTACGCGGCAGCACTACCCGCGCCGAGCGCGCCAACCACCAGCAATGCCGTCAACCAGCGGTCTCTCATCCGTTCCTCCATGAACGCCTGTGGACCTCAGAACGGGATCATCAACGCCTGCGAGAATGAGTCGTGGTGTTGCTGCAGCAAGCGCAACAGCAGCCGTGCTCCCTGCCATACGGTCAAGAGTCCGAGCAGCACGGCGACATACTCACCGGTGCCCCAGCCGCGCTGCATTCCATGCCAACGCAGCCGCCTCACTTTTTTCTCCAGACAATCGTGATGGCCGTGCTTGCTCGATCGAGCCGATCCGGCTGCAACACCAGCAAAGCCTGTTGCCGGCCGTGCTGCGCCTCGATCACCATGCCGCTCCTGGCCTCTCGCATCCGTTGCTGGCGCACGATCTGCCATCCGGCACGACCGAGCTTGGCGACGAATGCCTGCGCTTCGATGGCAGCCGAGCGCAACGAGGTCAGGCTCAGGTGCTCGGACTCCATGCCGGAGTCGTCGTACTCCTGCCGACTGATTAACCGCGTCGTGCCCGGGCAGGGGAAATCCGTGGCGATCACAGGCGTGGCGAGATTCGGCATACCGCTCACGGTGATCGTTCCAGTGCTGCCGCTGCCGGTTTGGGTCGTGCGCGCCTGGACTGTAATCTGATAGCGCGATGCGCGGATGCCGAGCACGCGCCATTCTCCGCTCATGCCGTATCGATAGTCCTGACCCGGGCGCTGGGCTATCTGCGATCGATAGAAGTCGAGCAGCTCATCGCGGCCCAGCTGCGACTTGAATCCTTTGAGCGTCATCGGCAGTCCGTTCATACGCATACTCGGCGCGATCCAGAAAGCTTGTCCCTGCGGCGGGCCGGGAATATCCGGCAACGCTGCCGTGAGGCGCGCGAGCGTCCCGGCCCGAGCATCGAACGAGAGAGCCATCGTCAGCAGCAGCATGCCGACTCGGCCATTGACTGATGCGGATCGCATCACCGGTCGGTCCCGTGCAAGAAAGCAGACGGCAGAGCGGTGGAGCGCGGCCGGAAGTCCGGACTCCAGCCGAACTGACCTTCGCCATACAACGGTCCACCCTTGCCCAGGGCCTGCAAGCCGATCGGCCTCCCCGGACGCTCGATATCGTCTATCAACTCATCGACGACCAGATGGCCGACGCGCTTGCCGAAACTGTTCTCGTCCCGGGCCGACCAGGTGTCGCTCAGGATTGCACCGCTCGCGGTCTGCCTGAGCGGCTCAAGCTCTTGCTGCGATGACGGTGGGCGCGCGAACGACACCGGCCGGCCCGCCAGTTGCGCGAGCAGCGGCTTCACACGAACCGCCAGCGAGACGTTGGCGAAAGCATGCCGGGCAAGGCCCAGATCATCGAGCTGCAATGACTTGCGTACGGCGCCCAACGGTCCGGCGCCGTAGGCAATCCCAGGCACCAGCCAGCGGCCGACTTCTGTCGGTGAGGCCGATTCGCCGTAACTCACTTCGAATGGCGCGCTGCGCCCGGCAAACTCTATCAGCCGGTGGTCGCGATGGTCACGCCACAAAGGATTCTCCGTGACGCCCTCGATGCGCAATGAATTCACCGGTACCAGGCCGCTCAGTGGATCTCCCAGGATGCGGTCGCGGGTTTCCAGCGCAAGATCGCCGTCGCTCTTGCCATGAACGCCCGTGCTGGACCAGATGGTCCGCTCCCATACCGAATAGCGGCTGGCGTCATAGGTCTTTTGCTTGATGTCGAGCTGCTTGCCCAGCAGGGGAATGCCGGCGATGAATGGCGTCAAGGCCAGCAGCGCGACCAGTGTTTCCGTCATCGCGTGGCCGTGTTCGCGTATGGCCCGTGCTGGATGGCTCGGCTGCCGGTTCATGGGATGACCTGTTGGAAAGCTTCCAGCGGCGCGAGTTTTGCCTCCCAGAAAGGATTGAACAGGTTGGCATACTCACGCTGATTCGCGCCAAGCCGCGCAAAAGTGCCGTCGTCCGGCCGGATGAACTCGACCTTGGCCAGCGCCGCGGCGGCCAGCAAGGGCGCGTCCGTCTGCAGGCCGAACTGAGATCGCGTATGAACTTGCGACTGCGGTTTGCTGGCCAGCGCGGCGATTCGCAGCGACCGGTCGCCCGGTTGGCCGGCGACGTTGTAGTAGTAAGGCACGCCGTCATAGCTCGAATCGAACTCCGAAGCGCTGGCACGGCTGGGGCGATTGCCGATGCGGCGCCAGCTGTGCCAGCCAAACAGGCTCCGTGTCCGGTGCTGCAGCTGATCCGTTGCGCGCCAATCCGCGCCGCTCGCCGTCTGTGAGTGACGGGTGCTGCCCTGCTTGCGGATCTGCGCCAGCAACAAGTTCTCCCGCCAGCCGCGTTCGCCCGCCATCCAGCGGCCCATGTCGTCATTGACTTGCATACTGGCGTCAATGAGCTCGCCGATCGCACCCTGATCCGAGCCGGCTGCGAAGCGCTCGACGAACTCCGGGACACGGGCAAGCTGCCGCGCGCGCTGCGCCGCCATGGCGGCGCGCACCTCACGAGGCAATTTGTCGATGGTTTCACGATCATTGACGCGTATGGCCGGATCCCAGCGCTGCGCCGTCTGCTGCATCAACTCGTTCAGATTGTCGAGCGCGA
>JBDHQY010000188.1:0-5600 GCA_039807315.1 Steroidobacter sp.
GGCCTGGGAGCGACTGGCGCTGAAGATCGCCATCCTGACCCCGCCGCTGGCGCTGCTGGTGCTGATCGGACTGATGGCGATCGAAGGCGATTACACCTTCATGACGCGCCTGGCCGCGTTCGTGCGTTAGGCAGCCGCGTGAACAACCCCTGGGCGACAGCGGTGGACCCGACGTGTACCTGACCCTGCTGTGGATCTGCTTCGGGTTGGCGGCCGCGGTGTTCGCGGTGATGCTGTATTCCATTGCCGCCTTCCAGCAGCCGCCGGACACATCTCCTGCGAAACAGCGACACAGCAAGCTGCTGGAAGTCCTGTGGGCCATCGTACCCATCGTGATCCTGGTGGGCATGGCGGTGCCGGCGGTGAAGGCGCTGGTATGGACCGATCCAGCGGCGCCGTCCACGGCGTGCCGGTCCGCGACTGCGCCCGCCGGCCCAGATGTAAAAGAGTGCTTTCCATAGCGACCTGCGCTCGCTATAAGACTCACCCTCGCAGGCTTTACCCGCTTCCGACATGACTTCGCGTCTGACCCTGTTTCGCCGCCTCGCGCTGGCGGGCGTCATCCTCGCCTTTGTGGTCGTCGTTCTCGGCGCATGGGTCCGCTTGAGCGCGGCGGGGCTGGGCTGTCCGGACTGGCCCGGCTGCTACGGCCACCTGACGGTGGACCAGGCGGCGCGCAACGCCGATGCCATCAATCAGGCTTTCCCGCAGCGGCCGTTCGAATATCACAAGGCCATCAAGGAGATGGTGCATCGGTACTTCGCCTCGAGCCTGGGACTGCTGATCCTGGCGCTGGCGGGACTGGCGATCACCAATCGCAAGGATCCCAATCAGCCGGTGGCGTTGCCGGTGGCGCTGGTGGGGCTGGTCATTTTCCAGGGTCTGCTCGGCATGTGGACGGTCACGCTGCTGCTCAAGCCGCTGATCGTGGTTCTGCATCTGCTGGGCGGGCTGACGACGCTGGCGCTGCTGTGCTGGCTGGCAATCGACCCCGAACGGCGCTCACGGCCCCGCGAAGAATCCGGCCTGCGCAAGCTGGCACTCGCGGGGCTGGCGATGCTGGGGCTGCAGATCGCGCTCGGCGGCTGGACCAGCAGCAACTATGCGGCGCTGGCCTGTCCCGATTTCCCCACTTGCCAGAACGTCGCCTGGCCGCACATGGACGTGAAAGACGCCTTCGTGCTCTGGCGCGGCCTGGGAATCGACTACGAAGGCGGCGTGCTGGATCATCCGGCGCGCGTCGCGATCCATTTCTTTCACCGCCTGGGCGCGGTGGTCACGGCGTTGCTGCTGGGGGCCCTGAGCCTGCTGGCCTGGCTCAAGGGTCGCAATACTTCGATCCGCATCGCCGGTGCGGTGCTGGGTATCGTGCTGATAGCGCAGCTCATTCTCGGTCCGCTGATGGTGGTGCGCGCTCTGCCGCTCGTGCTGGCCACGGCGCACAACGGCGTAGCGGCGCTATTGCTGCTCAGCATCGTGCGCCTCAACCGGCTGCTGCGGCCGCTTCCTTCGAGAATTTGAGCGCCGGCTGCGTGTGACTTATCGTGCATTCCGTGGATACTTCTTCCCTGCAACACGCCAGCTGGCGTGATTATTACGAGCTCGGCAAGCCGCGCGTCGTCATGCTCATCGTCTTCACGGCGATCGTCGGCATGTTTCTCGCCGCGCCCGGTCTGCCGCCGCCGAATGCGCTGCTGTTCGGCACGCTGGGCATCGCGCTGGCCGCATCTTCCGCGGCGGCGATCAATCACGTGCTCGATCGCCGCTTCGACGAGCAGATGGCGCGCACGCGCAATCGCCCGCTGCCCACCGGGCACGTGAACGAAAGGCAGGCGCTGAGCTACGCCGCGGTCCTGGCGGTGGTGTCGATGGTGATGCTGTGGGCCTGGGTCAATCCGCTCACTGCAGTGCTGACCTTCTGTTCGCTGATCGGTTATGCCGTCATCTACACGGTGTGGCTGAAGCACGCGACACCGCAGAACATCGTGATCGGCGGAGCTGCAGGCGCGGCGCCGCCGGTGCTCGGCTGGACGGCCGTGACCGGGCAGGTCGATCCCTACTCGCTGCTGCTGTTCCTGATCATTTTCGCGTGGACCCCACCGCATTTCTGGGCGCTCGCGATCGCCCGCCGCGACGAATACGCAAAAGCCGGCATCCCCATGCTGCCGGTGGCCTACGGCACGGATTTCACCCGGCTGCACATCCTGCTGTACACCATCCTGCTGGTGATCGTGACGCTGCTGCCGTATCTGACCGGCATGAGCGGCCTGATCTATCTGGCCGCGGCGGCCTCGCTGGGCGGATTCTTCCTGTACCGCGTACTGCAGCTGAAAATGCGCAGCGATGAGCGCTTGCCGATGCGCACCTTCAGTTTCTCGATCACTTACCTGGCGCTGCTCTTCGCCGCGCTGCTGCTGGATCACTATGTGAGGATCAGGCTCTAGGCATTCGCTCCTGGACACTCGGCGGAAGGCAGACATGGTTCATCGCGCCACTACGACTTCCTGACGTCAGGCCCGGCACCTTCCCGATGCCTTCCCCGCGCTCCCGTAGTCTCATTCCCTGGTTGCTCGCCGCCGTCGTGGTGCTGATCGCGTACGGCTCGCTGTATCCGTTCAATTTCAAACCCGACGCCATCAACGGCGGCGTGCTGGAAGCGCTCCACGAATTGTCGTGGGCGCGGGCTGGCCGGGGCGACCGCATCGCCAACGTGTTGCTGTACCTGCCGCTGGGCTTCTGCCTGTTCCTGTCGCTGGCCGGGCGCTGGCACCGCGGCGTCGCCGTCGTGATGGCGACGGTGTTCGGTTCGCTGCTGTCGCTGACCATCGAGGTGGCGCAGGTCTACATTTCCAGCCGCGTGCCCAGTCTGACCGACCTGACACTGAACATCGGCGGCACGCTGCTCGGCGCCACCTTCGGCGTAGCCTGGGGCACCATCGGCGGCTGGATGCATCTGCCGAGCCGCGCCGAGAAACCGACTCGCGATCCAGCGGCGATGCTGCTCATCGCGCTGTGGCTGGCGTGGCGGCTCGCGCCGTTCGTGCCGCATCTGGATCTGGGCAAGCTGAAGTCGGCGCTGCAGCCGCTGTTCGCTCCACACATCGAGCCGAGCCACGTGCTTGTGTATCTGACCTACTGGCTGGTGATCAGCCAGGCGCTGTCGTCGCTGGTCAGCCGGCCGCGCACGCTGGAAGCGCTGCTGCTGCTGATCGCCAGCGTGCTGGCCGGCAGGCTCGTGGTCGCCAATCAGAGCTTCGTGCCCGCGGAGCTGCTGGCGCTGATCGTGCTGCTGCCGCTGGTGGTGCTGACCTACCGGATGCGACCGGTGCCGAAACGGCTGCTGCTGATGGCCTTGATGCTGACGGCATTCGTATGCGAGCGGCTTGCGCCCTTCGGTTTCACGGGCCAGCCCGCGAGCTTCGATTTCTGGCCTTTCCTGCACTGGTTCGACGCGGGCTGGCCCGCAGCGTGGCAATCGATCGACTGGACCGGCTTCTTCGGCGCCATCTTCCTGTTCGCGGCGTTGCTGTGGGTGCTCAGGGTCTGCGGCGCCTCGTTCAATCTGGCCGCGGGCATCGTGCTGGCGCTGGTGCTGGCGACGGAAATCCTGCAGCTATGGCTGCCGGACCGCACCGGCTCGGCCACCGACCCGGTGATTGCGCTCGGTGTCATCGCACTGTTCCGCTACACGCAGCGGTCGCAGCGTCGCATGTTCGACGGCCGGTCTATCTCCCGACGCGCGCGCAACCTTTGAATTCCTTGCCGTCGAGCACCGCGCGCGCTGCAAAAGCAAAGTACTCGCCCGACATCGAATCGCGGCATGCCTGGGAATCGATCAGCAGCTCCGCTGCATGGCTGCCGGCAGTGGCGCGATAGCTCACGGTGCCTTCCGCGTCCTGCGACTGAAGGCCGCCGAGCTCGATCTCCTGCGGAGCCTCCGGCTGTTTCCAGATCATGCTGTCGTCCATCACCTGCAAGGCCCAGAACGGCTCGTTGCCGCGTGCCGCCACGATGTAGTCCGGCGCCGGCCGGTCGCAGCCGCCGGTTTCGCCGGAAACGCCGGCGTACAGCAGTTGCTCGAGAATGAAGACGCCGGCCTGGCCATGTGCCGCCGGCACATCGTCCGGCACCGGCGCACGCTCGCCGTAGACTTCGACATAGGCCGCCGTCGCATCCTCGGTCAGCAGCTCGGTCAGCACGCCATCACTCTCGTCGATCACCCACAGCAGCGTCTTGTCGTCGCAGCTCTGGAACATGACATGGTCGCCCTCGGCCGTGACCATGCCGCGCTTGATGGCAAGGCCGGACTGCGTCGGCTCGGCAGTCGGACCTGATGACAGCTCGCTGCCCGCAGCCGGCGGACTCGACGGTGCGGGGGCGGCTGCAGTCTCCTCGTTTTGCTTACGCGAGCAGCCTGCAAGCGCCATGAGTGCGATACCCACAATGGCCGGCGTCCAGCGGCGAATCATGCAAGCCTCCCGCTCATCGAGTGAAACCGTCATCATTGGCGACAGGATAGCCTGGAACCCGATGGCTTGTGTCCCGCCCATGGTCATCCCCGCGCCGACGGCAATCCATCGGGCTTTCTTTCTGAGTCCCGCCTGTGCGCAGACGACGAGGCAGTGTCGTCGGTTCGGCGTTTACGTCCGGGCGAGCTACAATCGCGTCCCGTCTTCGCCACAAGCACCGCTGGTTTTCCTTAAGATTCCGATGGACGTTTCCCCCATCCTTGCAGGATTGAATGACGCGCAGCGCGCCGCAGTGACGGCACCGCTGGGACCGACGTTGGTGCTGGCCGGTGCCGGCAGCGGCAAGACGCGCGTGCTCACGCACCGAGTGGCCTGGCTGGTGCAGGTGGAGAATGCATCGCCGCACGGCATCCTCGCGGTCACCTTCACCAACAAGGCAGCCGGTGAAATGCGCGGCCGCATCGAATCCATGCTCGGCGTTCCCAGCGCGCCGCTGTGGATCGGCACGTTCCACGGCATCGCGCATCGGCTGCTGCGCATGCATTGGCGCGAGACCAATCTACCGCAGGCGTTCCAGATCATCGACGCCGAGGACCAGCTGCGCGCCATCCGCAAGATCGTCAAGGCGACGAACCTGGACGAAGCGCGCTGGGTGCCGAAGGAGATCATGTGGTTCATCAACGCCCGCAAGGACGAGGGCCTGCGTGCCCGGCATCTGAAGGACGAAGGCGATCCGAACCGGCGCCAGTTCATCAAGCTGTACGAGGCGTACCAGGAACAGTGCGACCGCTCCGGCAGCGTCGATTTCGCCGAGCTGCTGCTGCGTGCTTATGAGCTGCTGCGCGACCGACCCGACGTGCTGTCGCACTATCGCGCGCGCTTCAAGCACGTGCTGATCGACGAGTTCCAGGATACGAACACCATCCAGTACGAGTGGCTGAAACTGCTGGTCGGCCCGCAGGGCCTGCCGTTCGCGGTCGGTGACGACGATCAGTCGATCTATCGCTGGCGCGGCGCCAAGGTCGAGAACCTGCAGCAGTACCGGCGCGATTTTCCCGGCGCGCAATTGTTTCGGTTGGAGCAGAACTACCGCTCCACCGGCAACATCCTGGAAGCGGCCAATGCGCTGAT
>JBDHQY010000189.1:0-5574 GCA_039807315.1 Steroidobacter sp.
TGCCTTCGATGGCCATTTCGCGCGCCTCGCTCTGGCTGGCGATGACCACCTTGAGCTTGTTCGCCACCGGCAGCAGGAACAGGTTGGCCAGGCCGATGCCGTAGATGGTGGCGGTGAAGGCGGCGGCGATGCCGTGACCGAGCTTGCTCGGATCGGCCAGGTTCTGCATCACCGCCATCAGGCCGAGCACCGCGCCGATGATGCCCAGCGTCGGCGAATAGATGCCCATGCCCTCGAAGACCTTAGCCGCGCGCAGATCGGCCTGCTCGCGCACGTGCAGGTCGACTTCGAGCGTGGTGCGGATGACTTCGGGCTCGCTGCCGTCGACCACCAGCTGCAGGCCCTTGCGCAGGAAGTCGTCGGGCTCCTTGTCGATGAGCGGCTCCAGGCCCAGCAGGCCCTGCTTGCGCGCGGTGTTGCTCCACTCGACCATTTTCTTGATGAGCTCCGGCCGCTGGATCGAGGGCGGGCGGAACAGCCAGGGGAAAATGCGCATGGCGTGCTTCATCACCGTCAGCGGTGTCTGCACGCAGATGGCGGCGACGGTGCCGACCACGACGATCATGAAGGCCGCGCTCGACAGCAGCGAGTGCAGCCCCGCGCCCTTGAGCACCGCGCCGACCAGCACGGCGCCGGTGGCGAGAACCAGACCAATGATGCTGAGAATGTCCATGAGAGCCTAAGGGTGGCGTGCGGCCGGCCCGTTACATTCCCAGACCCGACAGCAAGGCATCCACGTCCTGCTGTCCGCTCACCGCTGCGCCGTGTTCGATGCCCGGCACCAGCGGACCCAAGCCACGGCGCACATCGGTGCGGCTCGCCTCGTTCCTGCGGGCACTGGAGCCGGCGGACAGGCGCAACAATTCGCTCAGCGCGCTTTCCAGCTCGCCGACCAGTTGCATCACGCCGCGGATGATCTGCCCCGACAGATCCTGATAGCCCTGCGCCAACAGCACTTCCGCCAGGTTGCCGCGCACCTTCTCCATGTCGACGCGCGTCGCCTCCAGGAACGCGTCCATGGCCTGGATCATCCGTCGGAAATCGTCGACTGCGATGCTGCGCGCACGGAAGCGTTGCCAGGTCGCCACCAGTTCGCCCGCCCGAGCGGCGGTGCGCTCGGCCAGCGGGCCGGAGCGCTCCACCAGATCCATAGTGCGGTGTGCGGCCTCGTCGGTCAGCTTGATCACATGGTCGAGCCGGTGACGCGCATCGGGAATGCCCTTTTCCGCCAGGTCCACCAGCCGCGAGTCGATGCTGAAGCGCAGCAGCGCCGTCTGCAGCCCGGTGGCCAGCTTGCGCAGCTCGCCGAAAAGCTGCTTCTCGCGCCGCTCCATCAAGGCGTCCAGCTCGCTCAGAAACAGCTCTTCGTGGCCGGCGGCCAGGGCGCCCGCCAGCGCGGCGATCGAGGCGCCGAACTCTTTCTGCAGGGCAGTGATACCAGAATTCATGGTGTGACCTTCGCTAAGGCGGCGGTGCCGTCGGCCGCGGGCATCTTGCCGATGCCGGCGCCCGGAGCAGTCGCTGCAGCCGGTACGGACATCAGGCCGCGCGTGCCTGCAGGATCTTGTTGATCTTTTCCTTGAGGGTCTCCGCGGTGAACGGTTTGATCACGTAGCCGTTCACGCCGGCCTGCGCCGCCTCGATGATCTGCTCGCGCTTGGCCTCGGCGGTCAGCATCAGCACCGGCAATTTCGCCAGGCGCGCATCGGCGCGCACCGCCTTCAGCAAGTCGAGGCCGGGCATGCCCGGCATGTTCCAGTCGGTCACCAGGAAATCGAAGTTGCCGGCCTGCAGCATGGGCAGCGCGGTGGTGCCGTCGTCGGCCTCGGCGACGTTGGCGTAGCCCAGATCGTTGAGCAGGTTCTTGATGATGCGGCGCATGGTCGAGAAATCGTCGACCACCAGAAACTTCATGTCTTTGCTCACTATCTCGATCTCCTGCGAAACCCAAAGCGCAGCACCACTTACTTGTCGGTGCGGTCGCGCCAGTCCACCAGCCGCGCCTTCAATCTCACCAAGGCCTGGCCGTGCAACTGACATACGCGCGATTCGGTCACCTTCAGAACCGCGCCGATCTCTTTCAGATTCAACTCGTCGTCGTAGTACAACGACATCACCAGTCGCTCGCGCTCCGGCAGCTCGCGGATCGCCACCGCCAGCGCCCGGCGAACGCCTTCGTCGCTGGCGTCGAGAAACGGATCCGCGGTCTCGTCCTCCACCCGTCCGAGCAACGAGTCGTCATCGCCGCTGGAATCGTCCAGGCTCGCCATGCGGCAGCTTGCCGCGTCGTGCGCGATGCGGTGGTACTCCTCGAGCGAGACACCCATGCGCTCGGCAATCTCGCCGTCGCGCGCTTCGCGTCCGAACTCCGCTTCCAGTTCCCGCACCGCAGCCGCCGCCGCGCGCGACTTCCGATGCACCGAGCGCGGCGCCCAATCGAGCTTGCGCAGGGCATCGAGCATCGCGCCACGGATGCGGATGCCCGCATACGTCTCGAAACTCGCGCCGCGGCCGGACGTGTAATTCGCCGCCGCTTCCAGCAGGCCGAGCATCCCGGCCTGGATCAGATCGGAGACTTCCACCGAGGCCGGCAGCCGCCCCGCGAGGTGATAGGCGATGCGCTTCACCAGCTCGGCGTGCCGCATCACCATCACATCGGCATCGCGGCTCGCATGCTGGGCGCTGTATGCCGCCACGCCGCTCACTGCACCACCTCCAGTCGCGTCTGCGGCCGGCGCACCAAGCGCTCCACGAAGAATTCGAGATTGCCGCGCGGGCCGTCCGGTACAGGCCACTTATCGGCCTTGAGCGCCAATTTCTTGAATGCCCGGGTGGCGGGACTGGCCGGAAAGGCGCCGATCACGGGACGCTGTTCACGGATTGCGCGGCGCAGGTACGGGTCTTCAGGGATTTCCCCCAGATATTCCAGGGTGACATCCAGGAACTTGGAGGTGACCCGCTCCAGCTTGCGGAACAAGATCTCGCCCTCGCCCGGCGTGCGCACCATGTTCGCCACCACGCGAAAGCGGCTGACGCCGTGGTCGCGGCTCAGCACCTTGGCGAGCGCATAGGCATCGGTCATCGAGGCCGGCTCGTCGCACACCACCAGCAACACGTGCTGCGCCGCCTGCGAGAACTGCAGCACGCTGTGCGACAGGCCCGCCGAGGTATCGACGATCAGCACGTCGACGCGGCTGCTCAGGCTGCTGAAAGCCTGCACCAGGCTCAGATGCGCAGCTGCCGACAGGTTCGCCATGTCGGCGACGCCCGAGGCGCCGGGCACGACCTGCACGCCATGCTGGGATTCGAGAATGATCTCCTCCAGCGCGCGCTCGCCCGACAGCACGTGCGCCATGGTGTGTCGCGGCGATAGCCCCAGGAACACATCGACGTTGGCCAGCCCCAGGTCCCCGTCCAGCAACATGACGCGCCGTCCGGTGGTGGCCAGCGCGGTGGCCAGGTTGACCGCCACGCTGGTCTTGCCGACGCCGCCCTTGCCACCGGTCACGGCGATGACCTGCACCGGGCCGGGATTCGCCGCTCTGCGCAGGCCGGCGGTTTGCATTGATTCCATGAATTGACCTTGTCTCATCGTTGACTCTTGATCACGCCAGCGCGTGCGCCACGCTGCCGAACCGGCGTTGCAGCAGATCCTCGTCCGCTGTCGCACCCGTCCTGCGCGACAGCTCCACCGCGCGTGCGACCAACTGATGCGCCCGTGCGGCTGACAAATCTTCGGGAACCCGCTGGCCCTCGCTCAGGTAGGCGACCGGCAAGCGGGAGCGAATCAGCATGGAGATGGCGCCGCCCAGACTGGTGGCCTCATCGAGCTTGGTGAGCACGCAGCTCGCAGCGCGCGCAGCAGCGAAGCGTTCGACCGTTTCCTCGATGGCGCCGGCCTGCGCAGCCGCGGACAGCACGAGCGAAACCTCCAGCCGCGGATGAGCGGCCGCGAGTGTTGCTAACTCGTCCGCCAGGCGCGCGTCGCGCTGGCTCAGCCCCGCCGTGTCGATCAGGATCAGCCGCCGGTCCGTCAGGTGGTCCAGCAGTTCCGGCAGCTCGCGCGCGCCATCGATCGCATACGCCGGTGCGCCGAGCAGCCGACCGAGCGTATGGATCTGGTCCTGCGCGCCGATGCGCACCGAGTCAGCCGAAATCAGCGCCAGCGAACGCGGCCCGTGACGCATGACCCAGCGCGCCGCCAGCTTGGCCATCAGCGTCGTCTTGCCGACGCCGGTCGGACCGACCAGCGCGATCATGCCGCCCTGCTCGATCCAGCGTTCCTCGACCACTTCGATGCGCCGCGCCAGCAGCGCCAGCGACAGACGATGCGCCTCGGCCAGCTCCAGCTTGGACGGCAGCTGCGCCACCAGCTCACCCGCCAGATCGTTCTCCAGCCCGAGCACGGTCAGCTGCTTCAACAGCTCGACCTGCAACGGCGAGCGGCGCGAGAGATCATTCCACGCCAGCGTGGCGAGTTGCGTTTCCAGCATCTGACGCAAGGTGCGCAGCTCTTCGTTGACGTCGGCTCCTCTGACACCGTGCGTGCCATCGCCAGGGAAAGCAGCAAGATCGTTTTCTCCTCTGCCCTGATGGGGGAAGTCGCGCGCAGCGCGGGCGGGAGGCGCCGCAGTGCCATCACTTCTCGCATCGCGAGAGATATCGTGCGCAGCGCGGGTAACGGACATGTCCGCCGACGCTGCTCCCATGTCGAAATCCACGGCCGCCACGACCTCGACGCCGCCTTCGATGCGCTGGCTCGACAGGATGACCGCGTTCGGCCCCTGCGCATCGCGCACCTGACGCAATGCCTGGCGCATGTCGCTGGCTCGGTAATGTCTGATTTTCATGATCCGTTAAGTCCTGTCACTCAGCGTCCGACGGCCGTCACCAGCCGCACCTTGCGGTTGTCGGGAATTTCGTTCCACGCCAGCACGTGCATGTTCGGCACTATGGTGCGCATGAAGCGCGCCAGCGTCTGGCGCAGTTGCGGCGGCACCAGCAGCACCGCCGGCTCGCCCGTCATTTCCTGCCGCTGCGCGGCTTCGGCGAGGCGGCGCTGCATGCGCTCGGCCAGTCCCGGCTCCAGACCGGGCGTCGCGGCGTTCGAGCCGGCCAGCGAATTGCTCAGCAGCTGCTCCAGATCCGGCTCCAGCGTGATCACCGGCAGCTCGGTCGCCATGCCGGCGATGTCCTGCACGATCTGCCGGCCCAGCGCCACGCGGACCAGCGACTGCAATTGCGCCGGGTCCTGCGTACGCGGTGCATGCTCGGCCAGGGTTTCGACGATCGTGCGCATGTTGCGGATCGGCACACGCTCGGCCAGCAGGCCCTGCAGCACACGCACGACGGTGCCGAGCGGCAGCAAGCGCGGAGTGAGGTCTTCGACGAGCTTCGGCGCGCTCTTGGCCAGGGCGTTGAGCAGATGCTGCACTTCCTCGTGACCGAGCAGCTCGTGCGCGTGGGTCTGAATGACGTGGCTCAGGTGCGTGGCGATCACCGTGCTGGCATCGACCACCGTGTAACCCAGCGTCTGCGCGTGATCGCGCGAAGACGGCTCGATCCATACCGCTT
>JBDHQY010000190.1:0-5568 GCA_039807315.1 Steroidobacter sp.
TCACCGGCACGGCGCTGCTGCTGACGGTGGCTGCGACCATCTATCCGGCACTGCGCGGTGCGGCGACCGAGCCGGCGGAGGCGTTGCGCTATGAATAGCCGCTACGAGCTCATGATCGGCCGCCGCTATCTGCGCTCCAGTCGCGGCAACCGCTTCGTGTCCTTCATCTCGGTGATCTCGATGGTGGGCGTGGCGATCGGCGTGGCGGTGCTGATCGTGGTGCTGTCGGTGATGAACGGCTTCGAGCAGGAGTTGCGCAGCCGCATCCTGAGCCTGACCGCGCATGCCACCATCAGCGCCTTCGGCGCGGGCCTGCCGGACTGGCGCGAGATGGCGCAGCAGGCGCAGGAGAATCCCGAGGTGCTGGCCGCTGCGCCGTATGTGGAGGATCAGGTGCTGCTGGTGGCCGGCGGCAAGAGCAGCGGCGCATCCGTGACCGGTGTGCTGCCGGAAGAGGAACGCAAGGTCGCCTCGATCGCGCAAAAAATGCAGAGCGGCTCTTTCGATGCGTTGGCGTCGGGCCAGTACGGCATCGTGCTCGGCGCCGAGCTGGCCAAGACGCTGGGCGTCAAGCTAGGCGACCGGGTGGTGATCGCCACCTCGCAGCCGATGGTCACGCCGGCCGGCATCATGCCGCGGATGCGGGGATTCAAGGTGCTCGGCACCTTCGAGTCAGGCATGTACGAATACGACCGCAATCTGGCTTACGTGCATCTGGAGGATGCGGCGCGCCTGTACCGGATGGGGGATGACGTCACCGGCCTGCGGTTGAGGCTCGCGGACATGTTCGCGGCGCCGCGCGTCGTGCGCAATCTCGCGCTGTCGCTGGGCGGCGGCTATTACGTGGACGACTGGACGCGCAAGCACGCGAATTTCTTCCGCTCCATCCAGCTCACCAAATCGGTGATGTTCGTGATCCTGCTGCTGGTGGTGGCGGTGGCCGCGTTCAACATCATTTCGACGCTGGTGATGGTGGTCAAGGACAAGCAGGCGGATATCGCCATCTTGCGCACCGTGGGCGCGACGCCGCGCAGTATCCTCGCCATCTTCATGACCCAGGGGACGGCCATCGGGCTGATCGGCACCCTGTCGGGTGTGGCGCTGGGCGTGCTGATCGCGGTCAACCTGGAAACGCTCATTCACGGTCTGGAAGCCGTGCTCGGCACGCAGTTCCTGGATGCCAAGGTTTACTTCATGAGCGATCTGCCGGCGACCGTGCAGTGGCCCGATGTTCTGCGGATCAGCGCCACGGCGTTCGGACTGTGCTGCCTGTCGACGTTGTATCCGTCGTGGCGCGCGGCGCGCACGCAGCCGGCCCAGGCTTTGCGGCACGAGTGACAACACGACGAGAGCGAAGAGAACCAGAATGCCTGCCGCTGAAACTCGACAGTACGCGCTTGCCTGCACCGGGCTGGTCAAGCACTTCCAGCAAGGTGATACGCGCGTCGAAGTGCTCAATGGAGTCGAACTGGCCGTGCCGGCCGGCGAGCGGCTTGCGATCGTCGGCGCATCCGGTTCGGGCAAGACGACGCTGCTGCAGCTGCTGGGCGGTCTGGATCTGCCCAGCGCCGGCCAGGTCACGATCATCGGACAGGCAGTGAACGAGCTCGGAGACGCGGCCCGTGGCGAGCTGCGCAATCGCGCGCTGGGCTTCGTGTACCAGTTCCATCATCTGCTGCCGGAGTTCACCGCGCTGGAGAATGTGGCGATGCCGTTGCTGATCCGCAGGACGCCAGTAGAGGAGGCGCGTACGCGAGCGCGTGAGTTGCTTGAGCGCGTCGGGCTCGGCACGCGTGTGGATCATCGTCCTGGTCAGCTGTCCGGCGGCGAACGACAGCGCGCCGCCGTTGCGCGTGCGCTCGTAACACGGCCGATGGTGGTGCTTGCCGACGAGCCCACCGGCAATCTGGACGGCGCGAATGCGCGCCAGGTGTTCGAGCTGATGTTGGAATTGAACCGCGAGCTCGGCACCGCCCTGGTGATCGTCACCCATGCGCCGGAGCTGGCTGCGCGCATGCAGCGCACGCTGACATTGCAGGATGGCAAGCTGGTCTGAGCCGTCAGGCGCCTGTCTGCGTTTTGACGGTAGCTAGGCGGGGCGATCCCTGAGCATCGCCCGGGATCTGGGCGCGACGGCATGTGGTTCGTGCGGTCGGGCGTCTCGCCCGGCCACATCTCCCAGACCGATGATTTGCGACAGCCGGCCGTTCTCTTCCAGCGCCGCGAGCGGATGACGGCGAAGAGGCGCGCGCTGAAGCTACCGAGCGCGGCCGATCTCTCCCATGTTCTTGCGCTTGTAATACTGCAGCACCAGGCTCAGGTGCCAGATGCTGCCGAGCACGACGTAGCCGAGGAGAGCGGCCGCCAGGCCCACCACCGTGCAGCCCAGCAGGAACGGTTTCCAGATCGGCAGCAGCTGGGTGGTGAGCCAGTCCCAGCTCAGCGAGAAATGCAGCGGGCGTTCGTGCACGCCCAGCAGCTGGCAGCCGACCCAGTGCGCGAACATGTACACGGGCACGACCGTCAGTGGATTGGTGAGGAATGTACCGAGCACCGCGGCGGGTATGTTCAGGCGCAACGCCAACGCCAGACTCGCCGCCAACAGCACGTGGATCGGCAGCGGCACCAGCGAAAGAAACAGCCCCAGCGCGAAGGCGCGCGTGACATTGCGGCGGTTCAGTGACCAGTAGACCGGCTGCTCCAGCAGCAGCCGGAACGGCCGCATGAACCAGCGCTCCTTCCATTTCTGGCGCTGCCGGCTCAGGGACTTGAATACTCGTCGGGGCATGGTGGCGCTGGGTCGGAAAATTCTCTGCGACCCGGGGTGGACGGGCAAATCGGACCTTCCCTAGTATCGCAGGTTGGGCCCCCGGCGGTGGGTCGCCGATGCTTAAAGATCCGCAAGGAGGCGGTGATGCTGCGAATTGGACTCGCATTGCTGGCCGGTCACGGCTGTATCCATTCGCTCGCGGCGCTGCCGGCGGCGCAGCCCTGGGCCTGGGTCCTGGCGGCGCTGCTGGCGCTGGCCGCGCTGCTGCGCTCGAAGCTGGCCGTGGTTTTCCTGCTCGGTATCGCCTGGGCCTGGCTGCACGCCGCGGTACGCCTGTCCGACGATCTGCCGCCGGCGCTCGAAGGCGCCGATCTGGTGGTTCGCGGCTACGTGGCATCGCTGCCCAGTGGCGCACCGGACGCGGCCGATCCCATGTTCGAGCTCGATGTGGCGGATGCGCCCGATGGAGTGCCCGGGCGCATCCGGCTTGCCTGGTATGACAGCGAACAGCGGCTGTCGCCCGGCGAATCATGGCAGCTGGTGGTGCGCCTCAAGCGCCGCAATGGTTTCGCGAATCCCGGCGGCTTCGACTACGAGGGACACCTGTTCCGGCAGGGCATCGGCGCGGCCGGCTACGTTCGCTCCGATGCACGCAACGTGCGACTGGCGCCGCCCTCTGCGAAATACGCCGTCCTGCGCGTACGTGCATGGATTGCCGGACACATCGCGCTGGCCGCGCCGAACGATCCCATGCTGGGGATCCTGCAGGGACTGGCGGTCGGTGACACCCGGGCCATGTCCGTCGAACAATGGCGCGTCTTCGCCGCGACCGGTACGACGCATCTCATGGCGATTTCGGGCTTGCACATCAGCATGGTCGCCGCGCTGGCGGCCTGGCTCGGCGGTTGCATCGTCCGTTGGCGCGGAGCGCAGGGCCGGCGTTTGACGGCGGTTCATGGACAGGTGCTGTGCGGCGCGCTCGCCGGCATCGGGTATTCGTTGCTGGCCGGATTGTCCGTACCGACGCAGCGCACGCTCGTCATGCTGTGCATCTACTTCTCTGCACGTGCCCTGCGGCGCGAGCTCAACACCGCCAATGCACTCGGTGCCGCGTTGATCGGCGTGCTGCTGATCGATCCATTCGCGCCGCTGGCGGTGGGTGCCTGGCTGTCGTTCGGGGCGGTGGCGATGATTCTGCTCGGCGTCGGCGGCCTGCTGACGCGTGAGGGCGCCATCAAGAGTTTTGCACGAGTGCAGCTGGCAGTGACCGTGGGACTGACGCCGGTGCTCATCGCCGCCTTCGGTAGTCTCTCGCTGGTCTCGCCGCTGGCGAACGCGATCGCGATTCCGTTGTTCTCCCTGGTCGTCGTGCCGCTGACGTTGCTGGGTGCGGCGCTGGCGCCGATTTCGCAGCTTTGCGCCGGCGCCGTGCTTGGTCTGGCGGCCGCTGTGCTGCAAGCGTTCTGGCCCGCCTTGCTATGGCTGTCGCAGCTGCGGCTTGCGATGTGGCACGTACCGCAACTGCCGCTTGTCATCAGCGCGGCCTTGACTGCCGGAGTGCTGTTGCTGGTTCTGCCGGGCATCGTTCCGACTCGGATCGCGGCGTTGCTGCTGTGCGTGCCGGCTGCGCTCTGGCGGCCGGCGACGCCGGCGCGAGGCGAATTCAGATTGACGCTGCTCGATGTGGGGCAGGGGCTGTCCGCCGTGATCCATACCCGGTCCCACGTGCTGGTCTACGACACGGGCCCCGCTTTCCGCAGCGGTCGCGATACCGGGGAACTGGTGATCCTGCCGTTCCTGCGCAGCCAGGGTGTGCGGCGCCTCGACCTGCTGATGGTGAGTCACGGCGACCTGGATCACCGGGGCGGGATGCGCTCGATCATGACAAGCATGCCTGTGAGTCGGCTGCTCGCCGGTCCGTCGGTGAAGGTACCCTTCGCGCAGCCCCAGCTCTGTCGGCGCGGGCAGCACTGGTCCTGGGATGGCGTCGAGTTCGAAGTGCTGCATCCCGCGACGATCGAACAGGCGCGCGACAACGATACATCCTGCGTTCTGCGGGTTGCCACCGGCGGTGCGAGCGTACTGCTGACCGGCGACATCCAGCGCAGCAGCGAGGCCGAGTTGGTGGCAGCGGGGCTGGATCGCGCAGACATCGTGGTCGCGCCTCATCATGGTAGTCGCACCTCGTCCACCGCCGCTTTCGTGGATGCCACCCGGCCAGAGCTGGTGCTGTTTGCCGTCGGCTATCGCAATCGCTGGGACTTCCCACGCCCGGACGTCGTCGAGCGCTGGCATACGGCCGGCGCGCGGATGCTGTCGACGGCACAGAGTGGAGCGATCGAGGTGCTGGTGAGCGCGGCAGGAGTACAACCGCCCAAGGAGTTTCGTGTCGAACAGCGGAGGTACTGGCGGAGTCGCTGACAGCGCGCGATGAGCTTGAAGAGACTTGTGGCGGTGCCGATCGGTGGGTATGGGGTTTCAACGACG
The DNA here is from genome assembly GCA_039807315.1 of Steroidobacter sp. Lineage (GTDB taxonomy): Bacteria > Pseudomonadota > Gammaproteobacteria > Steroidobacterales > Steroidobacteraceae > Steroidobacter. Next base: position 5,258 of record JBDHQY010000190.1, read on the forward strand.
TCAGGATCGGAGATCGTGCCAGGCGTCGTTGCGAGCGGGGACCCACATTTCCAGGACCGCGCGTGAATACGTCCCTGTAGGCTTGCTCACTCGGAACGTCCTGTTCCTCCTCTCATCCTGAAAATGTGGGCCCCGCCCGCAACGATGCCCGAGATGTCGTGCCAATTTCTGTTCCGGAATGTGCTCTCCGAGCGCCGCTGCACCAGAAGTTTCTGCGGTTGCGGTAGGCATGGCTCGTTTCGGGAGCCTCAAAAACAGGGATGTTTTTGCGGTAGCCCTACAGGGACGTATTCACGAGCGGTCCCGAAACG
>JBDHQY010000191.1:0-5555 GCA_039807315.1 Steroidobacter sp.
AGTCATTTGCGCGCAGCGCCTGTGCCGACTTCCCAATCCATGACGATCTTGCCCGACTGGCCGCTGGCCATGATGTCGAAGGCGCGCTGGTAGTCGGTGTACGCCAGGCGGTGGGTGATGACCGGGCGGATATCCAGGCCGCTTTGCAGGATGGCGGCCATCTTGTACCAGGTCTCGAACATCTGCCGGCCGTAGATGCCCTTGAGCGTGAGGCCCTTGAGGATCACCTGGTTCCAGTCGATGGCGATATCGCCCGGCGGCAGGCCGAGCAGGGCGACGCTGCCGCCATGATGCATGGTGCGCAGCAGGTCGCGGAAAGCCGTGGCGTTGCCGGACATTTCCAGGCCGACGTCGAAGCCTTCCTGCATTCCCAGCTGCTGCATCGCGTCGTCGAGTGATTCGCGCGTGACATTGAGCGCGAGCGTGGCGCCCATCTTGCGCGCCAGCGCCAGGCGATAGTCGTTCACGTCGGTGATGACGACATGGCGTGCGCCGACGAAACGCACGATGGCGGCGGCCATGATGCCGATCGGTCCGGCGCCGGTGATCAGCACGTCCTCGCCGACGACATCGAACGCCAGCGCCGTGTGCACGGCGTTGCCGAGCGGATCCAGGATCGAGGCGATCTCGTCGTCGATGGCGTCCGGCAGCTTGAAGGCGTTCAGCGCCGGAATCACCAGATATTCGGCGAAGCAGCCGGGACGATTGACGCCGACACCCACCGTGTTGCGGCACAGGTGGCGCCGGCCGGCGCGACAGTTGCGGCAATGGCCGCAGGTCACGTGGCCTTCGCCGGAGACGCGGTCGCCGATCTGGAAGCCGCACACCTCGCTGCCGAGCGCGACGATCTCGCCGCAGTATTCGTGGCCCACCGTCATCGGCACGGGGATGGTCTGCTGTGCCCAGCCGTCCCAGTTGTAGATGTGCATGTCGGTGCCGCAGATCGCGGTGCGCTTGATGCGGATCATCACGTCGTTGTGGCCGACGGTGGGACGCGGGATGTCCTGCATTTCGATGCCGGGAGCGGCGTGGGCTTTGACTAGGGCGCGCATGGGATGGCTGGGGGTTGGGTGAGTGATCCGTGACCGAGGACGAGGATCGGCGCGAGAGCCGGCAATGCGGGATCGCGGTATTCATGGCGCGCTCAACTCACGACGCCGAGCTCCCTGCCGACCGTGGTGAATGCGGCGATGGCGCGATCCAGATGCTCCTTCGAGTGGCTTGCGGACATCTGCGTGCGTATCCGTGCCTTGCCATGCGGCACCACCGGAAAGGAGAAGCCGATGACGTATACGCCGTGGTCCAGCAGCCGGCTCGCGAACTGCGAAGCCAGTCTGGCGTCGCCCAGCATCACCGGGATGATCGGATGCTCGCCGGGTACCAGGTCGAAGCCGGACGCCGCCATGCCCTTGCGGAAATGCGCGGCGTTCTCCTGCAGGCGCACTCTGAGCTGATCGTTGGCCTGCAGCAGATCGATCACCCGCACGCTCGCGGCGGCGGCGAATGGCGGAATGCTGTTGGAGAACAGGTATGGCCGCGAACGCTGCCGCAGCCAGCCGATGATTTCCTTGCGTCCGGAAGTGTAGCCGCCGCTGCCGCCACCCAGCGCCTTGCCGAGCGTGCCGGTGAGGATGTCGACGCGGTCCATGACGCCACGCAGCTCGTGCGTGCCGCGGCCTTTCGCGCCGATGAAGCCGGTGGCGTGCGAGTCGTCGACCATGACCAGCGCGTCGTAGCGGTCCGCGAGATCGCAGATGTCCTTCAGGCGCGCGATCACGCCGTCCATCGAGAAGACACCGTCGGTGGCGATCAGCCGCACGCGACACTTGCTCGCTTGCTTGAGCCGCGTTTCCAGCTCGTCCAGATCGTTGTTGGCGTAGCGCAACCGCTGCGCCTTGCACAGCCGGATGCCGTCGATGATGCTGGCGTGATTCAGCGCGTCGCTGATGACGGCGTCCGGCTCATCGAGCAGCGTCTCGAACAAGCCGCCGTTGGCGTCGAAGCACGAGGAGTACAGGATGGTGTCCTCGGTGCCCAGGAAGCCGCTGAGCCGCGCTTCCAGATCCTTGTGGATGGTGTGCGTGCCGCAGATGAAACGCACCGAGGCCATGCCGTAGCCGTAGCGGTCGAGCGCCAGCCGGGCGGCTTCGCGTACCGAGGCGTGGTTGGCGAGTCCGAGATAGTTGTTGGCGCAGAGGTTGATGACTTCGCCGCCGCCATCGACTCGTACCACGGCCTGCTGCGGCGAAGTGAGCACGCGTTCCGGTTTGAACAGACCCTCGGCTTGCAGCTGCTCGGTGTCATGGGCCAGTCGCTGCAGCAGTTCGCTTTTCACAAGAAGGCTCTCGGGACGCGGGGCTGCGTCCGATTCTGCATGGGCACTGCCGGGAATTCCATACGGTGAATCTGCCGCTGCCGGCAAGCGGCCGGCCACGCCGCCCGTGGCGGCATCCGTCATGCGGTGGCGAGAGGGTGGGGAACGGCCGAGCCGGAATGATCGCCGTCAAGATAGCGCGCGACATGCGCCCGTTGCTCGCCGCTCATGTGCAATCCCAGTTTCGAGCGTCGCCAGAGAATGTCTTCGGCACTCTGTGCCCATTCGTGCGCTCGCAGATAGTCCACTTCGGCGCGCGTCAGCCCGGCACCGAAGTGGATGCCCAGATCCTCCAGGCCCTTCGCTGCTCCGATGACGTCACTGATGCGTGTGCCATAGGCACGCGCCAGCCGGTAAGCGAGCGGCGGCGAGAGGAATGTCCATCGTTTTCTGACGCTGGCGAGGAAGGCCGGGAAATCTCCGCGCGGCAGGTCGCCGCCAGGCAGAGCGGCTTGAGCGGTCCAGCTTTGCGTCGGGCCGCCGATGAACGGCTGCAGCTTGTGCAGTGCGGTTTCGGCCAGACGACGGTAGGTCGTGATCTTGCCGCCGAATACGGCAAGCATGGCAGGCTGCTCGCGCGCCTGGGTCAGTTCGAGCTTGTAGTCGCGCGTCACCTTGGATGCATTGGCTGCTTCGTCGTCGCTCAACGGCCGCACGCCGGCGTAGGTCCATTGCACGTCGGACGGGGCGATGGAACGCGCGAAATAGCCGTTCACCGTCTCGCAGAGGTAGGCGATTTCCGCCGCGGAAATCGCCACCGATGCCGGATTCTCCGCGCAGGGCACGTCGGTCGTGCCGATCAGCGTGTACTGGTTTTCGTAAGGGATGGTGAAGACCACGCGGCCGTCCGGATTCTGCAGCAGGAATGCGTGCTCGCCACCGTACATTCGTGGCACCACGATGTGGCTGCCTTTGACCAGACGGATCTGCGCCCGGTTGTGGCTGCCGGCTATGCGATGCAGGACTTCTTCGACCCAGGGACCGGCGGCATTGACGATGGCGCGGGCGGCGACCACCGAGCGGGCACCGGTCTTCTGGTCTTCCAGTTCGGCCTGCCAGATGCCGTCGGCGCTCCGCGCGCCGATGAATCTGGTGCGTGGACGGATGGACGCGCCGCGCTGCGCCGCGTCCATCGCATTGAGGACGACCAGGCGACTGTCGTCCACAGAGCAGTCCGAATAGATGAAGCCATGACGGATCCCGTCGCGCAGAACGTTGCCGATCTCGCTCGCGGCGAGATGCACGCTGCGCGAAGCCGGCAGCCGATGCCGGCCGCCCATGTGATCGTAGAGGAACAGGCCCAGCCGGATCTGCCAACGCGGGCGCAGGCCTGCGATATGCGGCAGTACGAATTGCAAGGGCCGGATGATGTGCGGGGCGATGCCGAGCAGCCGCTCGCGTTCGATCAGCGCCTCGTGCACCAGCCGGAACTCGAACAGCTCCAGGTAGCGCAATCCGCCGTGGATCAGCTTGGTGCTGGCGGAGGAAGTGGCTGAAGCCAGGTCGGCTTGCTCGACGAGCACGACCTTGTGTCCGCGTCCAGCGGCATCGCGCGCGATGCCGGCTCCGTTGATGCCGCCGCCGATGATCAGCAGGTCAACGCAATCGCTGGCTGCCACGTGGACTCCGTTGGCGGGCAAATCTCGGCGGGCAGGACGCATGAGGAATCGACATGAAGGATCGAGATGGTAGGAATGATGGCGCGGTCGCGCAAGCGAGCACGCCGAGCAGGTCGCAGATTCTCGCGCCCGGCTCGTCTGGCGTAAGCTGCGGCGATGAAATCTGCCCAGGACACAGGCTCGCCGTCCGGCCTGCGAATCGACAAATGGCTTTGGTTTGCGCGTCTCTTCAAGAGCCGCGCGCAAGCGACCGATGCGGTGGCCGGTGGGCTGGTGCACGTGAACGGCGATCGGGTCAAGCCTTCGCGTGCCGTGCAGATCGACGATCGAGTGCAGATCACACGCGATGAAATCCGGCTGGAGATCGTCGTGCAAGGAATTCCGGTGCGCCGCGGCCCGGCTGCGGAGGCGCGAATTCACTATGTGGAGACCGAAGCCAGCATCGCCGAGCGCGCGCGACGGCGTGAACAAGCTCGCCTTGCGCCACCGGCGCCTGACGGTCGTCCTGACAAGCATGCGCGGCGTATGTTGCGGGATTTACGGCGCAGCTGATCCGTTTTGCGGACAAGCGGCGGGCAGGGACAATGCTCCCGGGTTGATCGTGGACCCGGTAGACCAGGGCGGATCACGCTCGGCATCGATGATGCGAGCATTTGCCGATGCTCCACGCACCGCGCCGATCTGGTCGAAGGCCCGCATCGTCACCGATGCGGGTCTTTTCATGCCAGACGGTGAGGACTGGTTGCGTTACTCGCTGTCGCTCACACGGAAGGCTTTCACGTCCACGGTCGGCAAGAACCGCGGCGCCTTGCGCGCGCGAGTGATCTGCTCGAAAGCGTAGCCGAGCTCGATCAGGCGCGCCTCGCTCCAGGCCGGTCCCATGAACACGATGCCGAACGGCAGGCCGAAACTGTCGCCCATCGGCACGGTCAGGCTCGGCGTACCGGCAACCGCTGCCACGCCGTAGCCGCCGGCGCCGATGCCGTGATCGTTCAGCACCACGTCAGTCACCCAGGCGGGAGACATCGCGGGGCCGATCAGGGCATCGAGATTCTGCGCACGCAACGCTGCGTCGAGGCCTTCCGCGCCCGCCAGGCGTCGCGCCTTCTCGCGCGCATCCTTGTAGGCTTGATCGTCGAGCGAGCCCTTGGCCTGCGCCATTTCGAAGCGCTCCTGGCCGAAATAGGGCATTTCGGCGACGGCATTCTTCTTGTTGAACTCGATCAGCTCGGCCAGCGACTTCACCGGCGCATCGGAACCGACCAGGTACTATTTGACGCCGTCCTTGACTTCGTAGAGCATCACCTCGGTCTCGAAGTCACCCCATTGGCGGGCGGTGGGGATCTCGGCGTCGACGACCGTGGCGCCCGCGGCCTTGATGGCTGCGACTGCCTGCTCGAACTGATGATCGACGGCGGGATTGATGCCGCCCTCTTGGCGCAGCACGCCGATGCGTGCGCCGCGCAACGCATCCTTTTTCAGGTGCGCCAGATAATCGATCTTGGCGCGATTGCCGGTCCCCGCGGCGCCACTGTCCGCCTTGTCATAGCCGGCAATCGCCG
>JBDHQY010000192.1:0-5542 GCA_039807315.1 Steroidobacter sp.
CCGTGAATGCCGTGTGGCAGCCGACGCCGCAGCACAAGGTCATCATCAATCTGCCGGCAACGGTGGAAATGGCCACGCCGAACATCTACGCCGACCAGATCGAATGGGTCGGACGGCACATCGCCCACCGCGATTCGATCGTGCTGTCGGTGCATCCGCACAACGATCGCGGCACTGGGGTCGCGGCCGCCGAGCTCGCCGTGATGGCCGGCGCGGACCGCGTCGAAGGCACGCTGTTCGGTAACGGCGAGCGCACCGGCAACGTCGACATCGTGACGCTCGCTCTCAATCTGTACACGCAGGGGATCGCGCCGGGACTCGATTTCTCCAACATCAACGAAGCCGCGCGTTGCGTCGAGCATTGCAACCAGCTGCCGATTCATCCGCGGCACCCGTACGTGGGCGATCTGGTGTTCACGGCGTTCTCCGGCTCGCACCAGGATGCGATCAAGAAGGGCCTGGCGGCGCGCCAGGACGCAGACATCTGGGAGGTGCCGTACCTGCCGATCGATCCGCGCGATCTCGGCCGCACCTACGAATCGGTCATTCGCGTCAACAGCCAGTCGGGCAAGGGCGGTATCGCCTATCTGCTGGAGCGCGACTACGGACTCGCCATGCCGCGACGGCTGCAGATCGAGTTCAGCCAGGTGGTCCAAGCCGTCACCGACGCCAGCGGCAAGGAATTGCTGTCGGAGCAGATCTGGACGCTGTTCCAGCGTGAATACCTGGAGCAGAACGGCACGTACAGCTACCTGTCGCATCAGCTCTCGCACTCGCGCGAGCACCCGGAGATCGAGAAGCTGTCGCTGAAGTTGCGGTGCCACGGCCAGGGCGCCTTGCTGACCGGCGAAGGCAACGGGCCGATCGACGCACTGGTCGACGCACTCGGCTTCCGGTTCGACGTGCTTTCGTACGAAGAGCGCTCGATCGGCACCGGCAGCAATGCGCGGGCGGTTTCCTTCGTGGAAATCACCACCGCGGCGCGCACCACACTGTTCGGTGTCGGCATCCACGAAAATATCGTGACAGCCTCGCTGCTCGCGGTGCTGAGCGCGGTCAATCGTGCGCTGCAAGGCGGTCTGCTGGACGATTCGATGCCGGCAGCGGCGGGCAACTGAAACCGGAGATCGAAGCGTTGCTCGCCGTCCCCGCGCACGGCCCGCCTTGCACGGGCTCTACGCGTGAGTGAAGAAAGTGTCCTGCCCGACCGAGAAGGGCAGGACCTCTTTGGGGGAACTCGTGCAATTCAGCTGGCGATATATCGCTCCAGCTGATCGATGGTCTGCTGCTGTTCCTCCATCACGGCTTTCACCAGATCGCCGATGGAAATGATGCCGATCACCCGGCCCTGGTCCATCACCGGCAGGTGGCGGATGCGCTCCCGGGTCATGATCTCCATGCAGTGATGCACGGCTTCGTCCGGCGCTATGGTGGTCACCGGCGTGGCCATGATGTCGCGGACCGGCGTATCGGCGCTGGAGCGGCCCATGAGAATCACCTTCCGCGCATAGTCGCGCTCGGAGACGATGCCGAGCAGCGCCGTGCCGCGGATCACGGGCACGGCACCGACATGTCGTTCCGCCATCAGCCGGACAGCTTCGAGCACAGGCACGTCCGGATCGATGGACCAGACATCCCGTCCCTTCAAGGCGAGCAGATGATTGACGCGCAGCATGATCTGTCCCTCCGGCCGGAAGGATTGGCTCAAGCCGGCGCAACGCGCAATTTCGGCATCCCGCAACGTGCGCTACATGCTTCGATTCGAGAGCACCGCCGCGTGCTTGCCGGGCTGCATGGCAGACCACCGACCCGGCTACGGTGCGTTCGTCAGGTCGAGGCGCCGACTCGGTTCAGGAGTAACGGGCTGCGCACCCGCCGTTCCGCTTCGAGCCAGTCTTCCAGCTCCCGGCCGGGCTCGAAATTGCGTTGCGCGGCGAGAAAGTAGGCAGCCGTTGCAATCATGCCCTGCAGCCCGGGCGGGTCCCGGCGCAGGGCGAGGATGTCGGTTGCGTCATCTTTGGCTGCAGCCGCCGCTGATCCGGCCGCCCCTTTGCGGGCACGCGTCTTCTTGGGTTCGGCTATTGCACTGTCATCGATGGATCTGGCGCGCGGCCGGCGAGAGGAAGGCGGTGTGGGTGACATTTGCATGGGCTTCTCCGACAGGTCAGGACCGTCGTTCACGACAAGCATGCGCCGTGCCAATCGCGAGTGCCGATGGATTCCAAGCAGAGCTGGCGACCAAAGAATGTCGGCAACTCGCGCACCGCCAACCAGATCGCGCGGCTGTAGTGCAAGTTCCTGACGCAATGCTCGTCGATGGCGCAATGCTCGCGGAGACGAACCTACGCACACGGCCGGGTAGGAGCAGGTGCCGTACGCGAACGCCAGTGGTCTGTTTAAGTCGTCACAAGCCGCTGCAGGCGGCTCGGAGCTCAGCTGCGCGGCGCAACCCGTAGAGGAAAGCAACACACCACCGGCTTGAATTCCTGCTCATGCAGGATGCCGGGTGCGACGGTTTCAGTGGTCATGTCCGCCGGGGCCATGGACGTGGCCGTGCGCCAGCTCTTCCTCGCTCGCGGTGCGTACCTCGGTGACTTCGATCTCGAAGTTGAGATTCTGCCCTGCCAGCGCATGATTGCCATCGACGGTGACCATGTCGCCGGCGATGTGCGTGACGGTCACGGTGCGCGCTCCGCCATCGGACTGCACCTGGAACTGCATGCCCACGCGCACATCGGCAATACCGCGGAAGGAACGACGCGGCACGCGCTGCACCAGTGCCTTGTCGTACTCGCCGTAGCCGTCGGCCGGCGCGACTTTCACGGTCAGCTTGTCGCCGGCCTGTTTGCCGGTGAGCGCGTTCTCCAGGCCGGGAATCAGATTGCCGTTGCCGTGCAGATAGGCCAGCGGTTCACCGCCCGCCGAGCTGTCCAGGGTCTCGCCCTTGTCATTGGTCAGCGTGTAATGGATGCAGACGACGGCGTCCTGGGCGATTTGCATGGTGAGGGTGCGCTCGATGAATTGCCAAAAAAAGCGGGAGAAACTGCGCGAATGCTACCAGCCTCCCATCTGGATCGCACCGTCGGCGGTGGTCGGTTCCGCCGTCACCGGCTGCCGCAAATGCACCGCGGACACAGCGATTGCCGCTCGAATTCGAATCGCACGTGCCCAGGCTGCTCTGGGCAGTCCGGACACGCCAGCCTGAGCAAAGGAAGACCTAATTTATCCGTTCCTGGTCATTCCCGCGCCAAGCCCGCCCTCGACTCGATCGGCGGCAATCCATCCGAATCAGCGCGATGGACTCCCGCCCCTGCCTGCGCAGGGCAGGATCTGCGCGGGAGTGACGAGCAACTCAGAGCTTCCTTAGAAGCGATACTCGCCGCCGAACTGGAAGTAGCGACCCCGCAGATCGTACTGGCTGAAATCGTACGGCGCGCGAATGCCCGGGAACGCCGCGTCGTACGGCGGCAGCTCGTCGAACAGATTTTCCACCTTCGCGTACACCGTCAGCCCGGCGACGCCGGACCAGCCGAGATACAGGTCGAGCTGGTTGTACGCGTCGACTCGCGACTGGACCGCAGCGGCTGCCACGCTCGCCTTCTGGTCATAACCACTGGTGTAGTACCAGGTCAACGCCGTGCTGAAGTCGCCATATTTCCAGTCGAGCGAAGTGGTCGCCTTGTCGCTCGGCAATGACGGCCCGAGATTGTTGCCGGCATAGTCGACCAGCGGTCCACCGACAGTCTGTGGCCGGCGGTACTCGAGCACGTGGGTCAGCACGCTCGACAAGGTGAAGTCGCCGGCCAGCGCGCTGCGCCAGCGCTGACGCAGCTCCAGATCGAGCCCCGAAGTCGTCAGCTCGCTGAGATTCTGGTAGCGGTTGTACACCGCGATCAGCTTGCCGTTCGGGTCGCGAATCACGTTGGCCGGATCGTTCTCGGCGACGATGGTCGCGGTGTTGTTGGTGCCGATCAGGTGATCCAGCTCGATCCGGTACCAGTCCAGGCTCAGATTGGTGCCGCTCCAGGGCGAGAGCACCACGCCGAAGTTGTAGCTGCGGGTGCGCTCGGGGTCGAGCCCGGTGCTGCCCACCGTGAAGTTGGTCGGATTCTGGCGCGAGCCCGGCTGATCCGGATCGTAAGGATCGACGACGCTGCCGTACGAAATATTGGTGCTGGTCGAATTCTCGGACAACGACGGCGCACGGAAGCCGCGCGACACCGCCGCGCGCAGCAACAGTGCGTCAAGCGGCTGCCAACGCAGACCGAGCTTCGGCGAGAACGCGTCGCCGAAATCACTGTAGTGATCTCCTCGACCCGCCAGGTGCAGCTCCAGTGTGCGCGCCAACGGGACACTGACCTCGGCATAGAGCGCGGTCACGTCGCGCTTGCCGTCCACCGCGGCAATCGCCGGCCGGATCTGCAATCCAGCATCGATCTGCCAAGGATTGCGCGAGACCAACGACTCGTGGCGCCATTCCAGTCCGGCAGCAAAGCCGACCGTGCCCGCGGGCAGATCGAACAACCGACCCGACACCTTGAAATCTGCGCCTGACAGACGCGAATCGGCAGGACGCAGCGTGCTCAGCGAAATGCCGTCGATCACCGACTGCGGCGTCGATGACGGATCGTGCAGGTTGTAGGTGCCGTCGGCGAGCGCCTGGGCCAGCGTCCAGCGATTCGCAAAACCGGCCGAAACCGTCTCTTTCTCCTTGCTGCGCGCGACAAAGCCCGCCAGCTCCCAATCCCAGGCGCCGACGTTGCCACGAACGCCGGCAAGCGCACGGTAGGCGTCGGAGCGATTGGTCTTCACCGACTGCCCCAGGTCGAAGAAGGTGTATTCGATCGACACGTCCTGCCCATAAGGGTTGTACGGATTGGCCGCCGGCAGCACCGCAGCGATCGGCTCTGCCAGGCCGGTATCGGCGTTCAGCGCGAAGCGGCCGCCTTCCAAGGTGAAATAGGGGCTGGAGCCGAAGATCGACGCGCCGCGAATGTGGCTGAGCGTGAGCTCGCCGAAGGCTTCGGTGGCGTCGTTGATGCGGACCGTGGCATTGACGTAGCCCTGATAGCGCTCGGTCGCGGGAATCAGCGTCGTGTAGGGCGCGAGATTGATCGCGCAGGTATCGCCCTGCCGTCCGTCGATCGGCGCGCTCGGTGTCAGCACCATTCCCGACGGGCAGTTGCCGCCGTCATCGAGCAGCGGTTGCGACACGCCGTTGATCAGGAATCGTGCACCCTTGGCCGTCCAACCGTTCCAGCTGCCGCCGGCGCGATCGGTATAGATGCCGGAGCGGGTCAGCGCGCGCTGATCCTGATCCAGGCGATCGCGGTTGTAGGCCTCGAAGCTGGCCAGCACGTTCCAGCCGTCCTGGTACAGATCGCCCAGTCCGCCGAGGATGCGCCCGCGCTGCGTTTCCAATCCGCCCTCGTCGGCAACGCCGAGGCTGCCGCCCAGTTCCAGCCCTTCGAAGTTCTGCCGGGTGATGATGTTGACCACGCCGGCGACCGCATCCGAGCCGTACACGGCTGACGCGCCATCC
>JBDHQY010000193.1:0-5537 GCA_039807315.1 Steroidobacter sp.
TCGCGATTCTCGGTGTAGGGATCGAACGCGACCGGGCGGTCCAGGCTCAGGTTGCACACGCCGATCTCGTTGAGCTCCAGCTGCTTGGCGGCCAGGTGCTCGAGCGTGTTCACGTTCACCTTGTACTTGGGCGCGGTGATGCTGCCGGTAACGGTGCTGGCACCGAGCTTGATGATGTAGGGGCGGCCCGGCAGCATCGGTTCGTCGTGCATCCAGATGATGGTGGCCTGGAACTGGTCGGCGGCGCTGGCCGGCGCGTCCGCCGCTGTGAGCACATCGCCGCGACTGATATCGATCTCGTCGGTGAGCGTCAGAGTGATGGACTGGCCGGCAACGGCCTGCTCCAGGTCGCCGTCCTGCGCCACGATGCGCGCAACGCGGCTCTGGCGTCCGGACGGCAATACCCGCACGGCATCGCCTTTACGGATGGTGCCGCTGGCGATGGTGCCGGCGAAGCCGCGGAAATTCTGATTCGGCCGGTTGACCCATTGCACCGGCAGCCGGAAGGGTCCGGCCTGCAGGTCGTCGTCGATCTCGACTGATTCGAGCTGCTCCATCAGTGTCGGCCCGTCGTACCAAGGCGTGCGCGCGCTGCGCTCGAGGATGTTGTCGCCCTTCAGCGCCGCCAGCGGGATCGGCACGATGTTCTCCAGTCCGATCTGCTGCGCGAATTCGCGATACTCGGTTACGATGCTGTCGTAGATGTCCCGGGAGAAGTCCACCAGGTCCATCTTGTTGATGGCCAGCACCACGTGGCGGATGCCCAGCAGCGATACGATGTAGCTGTGCCGGCGCGTCTGCGTAAGCACCCCCTTGCGCGCATCGATCAGGATCACCGCTACATCCGCGGTGGACGCGCCTGTCACCATGTTGCGCGTGTACTGCTCATGACCCGGCGTATCGGCGACGATGAATTTGCGCCGCTCGGTGGAGAAGAAGCGGTACGCGACGTCGATGGTGATGCCCTGCTCGCGCTCGGCCGCCAGCCCATCCACCAGCAGCGCGAAATCCAGGTCGCCGCCCTGCGTGCCGACCTTCTTGGAGTCCGCCTCCAGTGCCGCCAGCTGGTCCTCGAACACCATTTTCGATTCGTACAGCAGCCGGCCGATCAGCGTCGACTTGCCGTCGTCGACGCTGCCGCAGGTGATGAAGCGCAGCAGGTTCTTGCGTTCGTGCGCAGCCAGGTAGGCCTGGATGTCGGTCGCGATCAGTTCGGATTTGTGGGCCATGACGAACCTAGAAATAGCCTTCCTGCTTCTTCTTCTCCATCGACGCGGCGCTGTCATGGTCGATCATGCGGCCCTGGCGCTCGGAAGCCGTGGTCAGCAGCATTTCCTGGATGATGGCCGGCAGCGTGTCGGCGTGACTTTCGATCGCTCCGGTGAGCGGATAGCAGCCCAGCGTGCGAAAGCGCACCGACTTCATCTCCGGCTGCTCGCCGGGCGCCAGCGGCAGGCGCTCGTCGTCCACCATGATCAGCGTGCCGTCGCGCCGGACCACCGGTCGCGGCTGGGAGAAATACAGCGGCACGATCGGAATCTTTTCCAGGTAGATGTACTGCCAGATGTCGAGCTCGGTCCAGTTCGACAGCGGGAACACGCGCAGGCTCTCGCCCTTGTTCTTGCGCGCGTTGTATAGACGCCAGAGCTCCGGGCGCTGGCGCTTGGGATCCCAGCGGTGCTGCGCCGAACGGAACGAGAAGACACGCTCCTTGGCGCGCGACTTCTCTTCATCGCGGCGTGCGCCGCCGAAGGCGGCATCGAAGCCATACTTGTCCAGCGCCTGTTTCAGGCCCTGGGTCTTCATCACGTCGGTGTGCACGCCCGAGCCGTGGGTGAACGGACCGATGCCGCGCGCCAGCCCTTCCTGGTTGATGTGAACCAGCAGCTCCAGCCCCAACCGCTGGGTCGTCTGGTCGCGAAAGGCGATCATTTCGCGGAACTTCCAGGTGGTGTCGACGTGCAGCAGCGGAAACGGCGGCTTGGCCGGGTAGAAGGCCTTCAGCGCCAGGTGCAGCATCACCGAGCTGTCCTTGCCGATGGAGTAGAGCATCACCGGCCGCGCGCACTCGGCGACGACTTCGCGCAGGATGTGAATGCTTTCGGCCTCCAGTCGCTGGAGATGGGTCAGCCGGGTCATGTCTGGAGTCGTTCCTCAAGCCTTCCGGACCGGCCGGGCGTGAACGCCCACGGTGACAGCCGGATCACAGGGGCAGCGATTGTGCGTGACCCTCCAGCCATTGCATATCGCCACTGGTGCTCGCTGCGACACGGAACGTTATAAGGCTGTCCCCGACGGCGCCGGCCCGACCGGTCGTCTAGACTTGCGCGGCTGGCCAGTGACCGCGGCGCCGGCCGGTCTTCGCGTGTTTGCGCTGCGGACCGGCGATTTACGATCCGTAACACTTCTTTTCGTCCCGCCTCGCTGAACTTGTTCATGATGCGGCCGCACCAAGATGGTCCGGAACGCCTCCGGAAGGCGCTTTCGAGGAGTGATTTGTTGTTCGATCTGCCTGCTTCTATCGCGGAGCTTTGCCGTGCCGGGCGGCCCGTGGCACGTCCTGCCCGGATCGGCGTGCTGGCCCTCAGCTGCCTGCTCGGCGCCTGTGCGGTCGGTCCGGATTACCGGTCGCCGCAACTGCCGGTACCGGATGAATGGCATGCCGTGCCCGCCACCGGGGTCAAGGCCGATAGTCCCGATTCGCCCACCCTGGCGAGTTGGTGGACCGTCCTCAACGATCCGACCCTGAATCAGCTGGTGGAGCGGGCCCTGGCGGAGAACAAGAGCGTCAAGCAGGCCATGGCGCGAGTGGTCGAGTCGCGCGCGCGGCGCGGAGTCACAGCGGCGGGGTTCTGGCCCACCCTGGGTTCCTCCGCCAGCGCCAGCCGCTCGGATTCGGACCTTTCGCTGGAGCCCCAGGAGAGTTACCAGGCCGGTCTCGACGCCGGCTGGGAGATCGATCTGTTCGGCGGACAGCGCCGTTCGCTCGAGGCTTCCACCGCGCAGCTCGCCGCCAGCGAGGCCGACCTGCGCGATGTCCTGGTGACGCTGCTGGGTGATGTGGCACTGAGCTACGTCAACGTTCGCACCAGCCAGTCCCGGCTGAGCTACGCGGAGCGCAATCTAGAATCGCAGCGCGAGGTGGTGGATATCGCCACCTGGCGCGCCGAAGCTGGCCTGGCGACGGTATTGGACGTGGAGCAGGCCAAGAGCAGCTACGCGCAGACGCGGGCTGGCATTCCGTCCTTGGAGTCCACTCTGGCGGCGGCGAAGAACCGGCTTGCGGTGCTCACGGGCCAGGCGCCGGGCGCGCTGGATGAGCAGCTGAACGAGCGCAAGCCCATTCCCGTGGCGCCGGTGGAGATCGTCTCCAGCGTGCCGGCGGACGTGATGCGGCGGCGTCCCGATATCCGCGCCGCCGAGCGCCGACTGGCGGCGCAAACGGCGCAAGTAGGCGTCGCCACCGCGCAGTTGTATCCGAGCCTGTCGCTCAGCGGCTCCATCGGCGTCGCGTCCACCGTCGCCGCCGACCTGTTCTCCGCTGGCGTGAGCTCGAACCGCTACGGCCTGAGCCTGAACATGCCGATCTTCCGCGCCGGCGCCTTGCGCCAGAACATCAAGGCGCAGAACGCATTGGTCGATCAGGCGCTGGCCACCTATGAATCGACCGTCCTGGCGGCCTACGAGGAAGTGGAGAATGCGCTCACCGCCTGGGCCAACGAGCAGCGCCGCCATGTAGCGCTGGTGGACGCGGCGGCCAGCGCGCGGCTGGCGAGCGAGCTGGCGCTGGTCCAGTACAACTCGGGCCTGGTGGATTTCCAGACCGTGCTCACGGCGGATCGCCAGCTGATCTCCAGCGAAGATGCGCTGGCGCTCAGCGATGGCGAGCTCACTTCCAATCTGGTTCGGCTTTACAAGGCGCTGGGCGGCGGCTGGTCGGTGTTTCCGGCGAGCCTGACGACGGCGGGCGGACGCTAGGAAACATGGACAACGCAACCCATCACGACACCGTGGCCGAGGCGGCCGATGTGGCACAAGCCCTGGGTGATATCGGTACGCGTGCGCCGGCGCCGTGGAAGCGCTGGATCAAATGGGCGGTACTCGCGCTCATCGTCCTTGCTGTGGCGTTGTTCTGGCTGAAGCGCAACGGTGCCGGCACCGTTCAATACGTCACCCAGGAAGTCACCCAGGGCGATCTGGTGATCACGGTCACGGCGACCGGTAACCTGGAGCCGCGCAACCAGGTGGACATCGGCGTGGAGCTGTCCGGCACCGTGCGCGACGTGAATGTCGACGTGAACGATGTCGTGAAGGCCGGCCAGCTGCTGGCCGTGCTCGATACCACTCGTTTGCAGGCGCAGGTGTTGCAGGCGCAGAGCTCGCTGGCATCGGCCGAAGCGCGCGTGGCGCAAAGCGATGCGAGCGCGAAGGAAGCCAAGGCGAACTACCAGCGATTGCTGAAGGTCCGCGAGCTGAGCAACAACAAGCTGCCCTCGCAGCAGGATCTGGACGTGGCCGAGGCGACGGTGGCGCGTGCCGATGCGGATGCAGCTGCGTCGCGGGCTGCCGCTGCGCAGGCAAGGGCAAGCCTGGAAACCGTGCAGACCGATCTGAGCAAGGCCCAGATCCGCTCGCCCATCAACGGTGTGGTGCTGGTGCGTTCGGTCGAGCGCGGTCAGACGGTGGCCGCGTCCCTGCAGGCGCCGGTGCTGTTCACGCTCGCCGAAGACCTGAAGAAGATGGAGCTGCACGTGGCGGTCGACGAAGCCGACGTCGGCTCGGTGGAGGTGGGGCAGAAAGCCACGTTCACCGTCGATGCGTATCCGAACCGGCGCTTCTCCGCGCACATCACTCAGGTGCATCTGGCGTCCAACAATACGCAGAAGAGCACTTCCAGCACCGGCAGCAGCGCCTCCAGCGCCACTTCCACCGGCGTGGTCACCTATGAAACCGTGCTGGAGGTGGACAACTCCGAGCAGCTGCTGCGTCCCGGCATGACCGCGACGGCGGAAATCGTCACCACCAATGTCGAGAATGCGGTCCTGATTCCGAACGCCGCGCTGCGTTTCACCCCCGAGGGTCAGAACGTGTTCGGCGCTCCGGCCGCCCAGCAGCAACAGCGCAGCGCGCTGTCGGCGATCATGCCCGGGCCCATGCGGCGTCCCGGCGCAGGCGGGCAGCAACAAGGCAATGGCGCACGTCGCATGGGCCGCGCCTGGGTGCTGGAAAACGGCAAGCCGGCGCTGGCGATCTTCAAGCCCGGCGCCACCGACGGCCGGATGACGCAGGTGCTGCCGCTGGAGGGGCTACCCAACCTGGGTCGCATGGCTTCCGAGCCGGAGGCCGCGGAGCGGTTCAAACAGGCCATGGAGCGCAAGCTCGAGCCCGGCACCGCCGTGATCGTCGACGCCCAGATGCCGAAGAAGCCATGACCGGGATGCCCGCAGCGCCGCAGCCCGTCATCGAGCTGACGCAGGTCACCAAGATCTACGGCCACGGCGAAGGCGAGGTCCGCGCCCTGCGCGGCATCGACCTGC
>JBDHQY010000194.1:0-5524 GCA_039807315.1 Steroidobacter sp.
TGTTCTGTTCCCGGCCGTATTGATCTTTCCACAAGGCCATGACCGATCCCTCCTGCGGCAAAAGTGACGAAAGCGGCCCATGGCGGGCCGAGCGCCGTAGATACGACAGCGGACTTTGGAGTGTCAAATTTATCGACAGTTCTGTCGGGCGGCGCCGACATGGCGGGCCGGACGCGGGCTGGGAGAACTGCGCAGCCTATCGAGGCAGAGAACCGCGGAACGAAAGCAGGAAGTTGGGTGGCGAGATAGAGGCAGAGGAAGCGGCGGCAGCCGGTGTTGGGAGAACCGTATGACGCGGCGTGGCCACGCCCGCGAGAACCAGCCCTCACGCGGGCAGGTTCTCGCGGGGAAAACTCGTCTTCAGGCGTTGCTGTCGAGCGTGGACATGAGCGTGATTGCCAGCGTGCCTACTACAAATACGGCGGGGATCAGGATCATTCGAGACATCTCCTTCGGTTCAACTATATTGCAGTGCATCATAATATTAATTACAATAAAATCAATATCTTCTATATTTTATTTCTGCGAAGCACAACAACTTCTCAACGGCCATTCCGTGAACTGGTCGATGGCGGGGAGCGGCATTCCAGGCATTTGCCGGCGGGACCGCCTGGGCTGCAGGCCGCAGCCGGTGGTCGCCCTCATAAAAAGCGCTCTCGGGTGCGGGCTTCTGCCCCGGCCGGAACTGTCGGTACGCCTGGGTCGAGACCGACGTCCCGCAGTGACTCCATTGCCAGTCCAGCTGGAGATGGGGCGCATCGCCGTTGCTGCGCGATCGTCGATAGCTGCGTGACACGCTCGCCGTAAATCTTTCGGCGGGCCGCCGGATGTCGCCCGGCCGATGCAGCAGCGAAACCTTCAGCTGGCATCCAAGGAGAGGCGATCCCTGTCAGGTATCGAGGGATCCGGATGCAGGTCGGCACGACCGGTTCCCGATCGCGACCCTGCATGCCTGCAGATAGAGAAGCGCGCGTTTCAGTTCGACGAATTCGCTGCTGTGAACGGGTAATTGCCTGCGCTTCGAACGTGCTCGCGGCGAGCAGGAGAGTTAGGCAGTCGCAGCCCATGAGCAGCCTCGTTGACGATTTCTGGCTGTTGACGATTCATGGCAGCGCGGGCAGTCGTCACGCACGAGGTCGATGCGCCAAAGAAGTTATCGGGAGCGCCGCGCCCGAGCCGTAGTGGAGACTGCGGGCGGCATCGCCTCGTCGCTACATTTGCCCGGAACGCCGGAGTATGCTCCACCGGCCCGAAGCTCCTGCCCCAACACCTCACTGCAAGGGAGATCGCGATGGCCGACAGAACCGTTCGGGGTCGATTCGTCTGGCACGAGCTGATGACGCCGGATCGCGCCGCCTCCCAGGCCTTTTACGCCAGGGCGCTCGGCTGGAAGATCCAGTCCTGGGAGCACAATCCTTCCTACTCGATGTTCGTCGCGGCCAGCGGGCCGCTGGGTGCCGCGGTGGTCGAGTCCACACAGGCACCGCACTGGATTCCTTACATCGGCACTGCCGACATCGAAGCGATCGTGCGTCAGGCGCAGCAGCTCGGCGCGAGCGTGGTCAAGGACATCACGATCATCGACGCCGCTGGCCGGTATGCGCTGTTGACCGATCCGCAAGGGGCCAGGTTTGGCGTGTACGCTTGCGACGCGCCGGCCCAGAAAGAGAAGGCACCCCAGCGCGGCGAGTTTTCCTGGCACGATCTTGCGGCCACCGATGCCGCGGCGGCGCTCGATTTCTACAGTCAGACATTCGGCTGGGAGCTGCTCGACAAGCACGACATGGGACCGATGGGCTTCTATTACGTTTTCGGACGCAACGGCGCACCCGTCGGCGGCGCCTTCGATCGTACCGACGATATGCCGGGCGGACCGGCCTGGACGGGCTATGTGCGGGTCAAGGATCTGGACAAAACGATCCGGAAGGTCAAGTCGAGCGGCGGCACGCTGCTGATGGGGCCGGTGGAAGTTCCGGGAGGCGACTGGATCGCCCAGTTCGCGGATCCGCACGGCGCGTCGTTCGCGGCACATATGCTCAAAGCCGATCGTGAATCGGCCAAGGCGGTGGCAGCCGAGCCGGCGGCGGTGCCCGCGCCTGTCCGGAAGACAGCAACCGCAAACAAGCCCGCTGCAAATCGCAAGCCGGCGGCAAAGGGCAAGGCCAAAGCCAAAGCGAAGACGGCAGGAAAGAAAGCGGCGAAGAAAGCGGGCAAGAAGAAGGCCGGCCGGAAGGCAACGCAGCGAACCGCGGCAAAATCCGCAAAGCGCGGCGTTCGCAAAGTCAGCAAGACCCCCGCCAAGGCGGTCAGGAAGACGCAGCGGCGAGCCGCCGGCAAGAAAGCTGTCGGAAGGAAGCCGGTGACGAAGGCCCGCAGGAAGGCGCGTCGCGCCAAATAGCTTTGCTCCAGGATCGGGCGGCGCCCGCTGCGAGGGCGCTGCCCGCCGTGCGCAGGTCCGTTGCCGCGACCTGTTAAGATCGCCCCCGCGGCGTGCGCCGCCACTGGCAGCAACCCTTAAAGATTCAGAGATCAAGAATGAAGACTGTACGCGGCAAGACTTTCAACGGTCAGCGCATCGTTCTGGACGGCAAGTCCTTCGTGGACTGCCATTTCAAGGATTCGAACCTGATCATTGAAGGCAACGGCCTGTTCGAGATGCAGAACTGCCAGATCGAGGAGGATTGCCAGCTGGCGGTGGAAGGCCCGGGCCAGGTGCTGCTGCACGTGCTCAAGATGATGCTGTACTCCGGCGGCTGGATGTCGCGGGTCGCCGATAACGTGCTGCTCGCCGTGCGGCAGCCACCCAAAGCGGCTGCGAAAAAGCAGACCGGCTGAAGCCGCGCACCCCGGTCGCGTTGCATCCGTGCCGGCGGATGCTTCAGGAATATTCCGAGTCGACGTGAGCGTTCGCCCGTCGCTCGGCGCATTGCCGCCGCTCATTCCCTCGACGCGGAACTGCCCGGATGCACAGGGCATTGGACTGTTGTCGAATCGGAATACACAGCGGGTGACCTCTATGCGCAACTTCATGGCGATGCTGCTGGGCGTGGCACTGATGACGACGGCCGTGCTGGCGCCGGCGGCGGATGAGTACGGCAATCGCAGCGATACCGGTTTGACGGCGAGCGTGAAAACCGCGTTGATCAAGAACAAGGCCACCAAGGCCGGCCAGATCAATGTGGAAACCCAGGACGGGGTGGTACAGCTGAGCGGCTTCGTGGACTCCGAACAGTCCCGCGACGCGGCGGTGGCCACTGCCAAGAACGTCACGGGGGTCAAGGAAGTACAGAACAAGCTCATGCTCCGCGATGCCGCTCGCTCCACCGGCCAGGCGGCCGATGACCTCGTGATCGCGGCCAAGGTGAAAGGCGAGATTGCCGGCAAGGCCGGGTTGGGCACGGCGGCCGACGTGAACGTGGAAGTGAACAGCGGCGTGGTCGAGCTGAGCGGCTTCGTACCGGGCATGGATCAGAAGATGAAGGCCGGCGAGGTGGCGCGCGGCGTCAGCGGCGTGAAGGACGTCCACAACAACATCGAACTGAAGCCGCGGAGCTGAACAGTGTCCGGCTGCAGCAAGCGCGGCGGCGAATTCAGCCCGAGCGTTGCGGGGTCGCGGTCCTGGAAAAGACCCAGCCCCGCCACGCCCGGTCTGAGTGTCGCAAGCCCTGGTGCAAGGCGCTGCAGACGCCTGACTATCTCGCCGCGACGCCTTTGCCGCCTTCGATCATTTTCGCCAGTGCGTAGACCGTTTCGAGCACCGGCATGGCGACCTGATGCTTGCGACCGACGCGCACCGCGTTGCCGAGAATCGCCTCGATCTCCAGCGGCCGGCCGCTTTCGAAGTCCTGCGCCATGCTGGTCTTGTATGCCGGCATCGCCAGTGTCGAGGCAATCAACTGGTCGGCGATCTGCGGCGGCAGCGCATGTCCGGCAGCGGCGGCGATATCGCACACTTCCTGCATCGCGCGGCGAATGAACGCCTGATCCTGCGGCGTGCGCAACATCATGGCGGTGTCGAGCACGCCGCCCATGATCGAAATGGGATTGAACGAGGCGTTCCACAGCGCCTTCTGCCAGCGCACGGTAACGATCTGCTCGCTGAGCTTGCAGCCGATCTTGCCGGCTTCGAACAGCGCGGCCAGCTGCCGCGCCGCTGCGCTGATGCCGGATGGATAACACCCCAGCACCATCGATCCCAGCGACTGATGATGCACCTCGCCCGGAGCGGTGCGACCCACGCCGATGAAGGCGACGCTGCTGAGCAATTCGTTGTGCGGAAATGCGCGAACGATTTCCTCTTCGATATCGATGCCGTTCTCGATCAGTACGATGACGGTGCGCGGGCCGACGGCCGGCCGGATCAGGGCCGCGCGATCGATGCCCGGCAGAACCTTCACCGCGAGAATCACATAGTCCGGCGGGCCGGCGTATTCCGCGGTTTCGCGCAGCACGGCATGCGGACGAAACACGTGCTCGCCGAGCAACTCGCTGCGGATACGGTAGCCGTCGCGTTTCACCTGCTCGTAGTCCGAGCGGCACACTACCGATACCTGCGCTCCTTGCCGCGCCAGCACCGAACCGAACAACGCGCCGATCGCGCCGGCGCCTACAATGAGAATAGAAGGGGAGTGTGTGCTCATCGATACGTCCTGTGCATGTCGAGCGCGCATCGTACCGTCTGGGCTCGACTCCCTGCCATCATCTTCGCTTGCGCCGTGCTCGTTCCCTTCAGTCGTCGCAACAATACCGCGTACACCGCCGCATTCAGTGCAAGCAGCAGCGTCCAGAGCGCAAGCTGCGGCTGAGCCCATCCGGATAAGCAGGGCGATACCGTAGCGATCGATGCCGGTCGCGGTAACCCGACTCGCTATCGTGGCTGCGCAGAGGGCCACTAATGTCGGATGAAGGATGAGTACGACATCGGCCGATGAGCGCTACGGCTGTCTGCGGTTTACGACAGCGCCCTTCGAACGCCGGTCGGCGGGTGCTGCCGCAGTCCTCGGGCATGGCGTCGTCCGTGGCGCCGGATCGGCGAACTGCCGATAATGTCGCGCCCAAAAAACGCCCGTTCCACGAGGACCGCATGCCGCATCTGCCCAGTCTGAGCACCGCCGAGCTTCGCAATTTTCACAGCCGGATCCGCCAGCGCTACGACGCTTTCGCCAAGCGCGGCCTGAAACTGAACCTGACACGCGGCAAACCCTCCGCGGCGCAACTGGATCTGAGCAACGAGCTGCTGGCGCTGCCCGGCAGCCGCGATTTCCTGTCCGGCAGCATCGACTGCCGCAACTACGGCGAGCTGCAGGGCTTGCCGGAGCTGCGCGCGCTGCTGGCTCCCGTATTCGGCGTGAGTGCCGATCGCGTCGTCATCGGCGAGAACGCCAGCCTGTCCCTGATGCACGATTCGGTGGCCTTCTCGCTGCTGAAAGGCAATTGCGACAGCGAGCGACCCTGGTCCCGTGAATCGCGCATCGCCTTCCTGTGCCCGGTGCCGGGCTACGACCGGCATTTCTTCATCTGCCAG
>JBDHQY010000195.1:0-5508 GCA_039807315.1 Steroidobacter sp.
CGCAGTTGCCGACTGGCACCTTGCCGCAGACGATCGCCGTCGATCACAAGAACAATCTCGTGTACTTGAGCAACAAGGCGAAGGGACTGCCGCGCAATGCGCCGGCGGATGCCAAGCCCGTCGAGGATCCCGAGGGAGATACGATCGCGCTGATCAAGCCGTAACGACAGTCATGATTGCCGGCCGCTGGATGGAGGGAGCAACTTCCTCCAGCGGCTGGCTATCCGGTGAGGCTGTGCTCAGCTGGTGCCAGCGATAGTGGCGGTGGAGGGTGCGAGCGCGAAACGCAGGGCGCGGTGGGTAGCGATCAGCAGGATGGAGGCATGATCTTCGTCCGGGAATTCGCGGAACATCACTTGATGCGGCCTCAGGATGGACTGCAGTTCGGCGGCGAACTTCCGGGCGTTGGCAATCATCTGCCGCTGGTCGCGCCGCTGCGCGGTCTGCTCGTAGCCCGGAACGTTACGTTGCCATGGAGGCACTATTCCCTCCCACTCGCCTACCGCTATCAGCACTCGCGCGCTGCTGCCCGCCAGTGCAGGCAGTCGAGCACGCAGTGCCGGCTCATTCCACCAGATCGATGGACTGATGGCAGCGTAGGTCTGAAAAACGCCAGCTCGGGCCATAAGAGCGTGCAAAACGAAAAAGCCGGCGAGAGAATGTCCGAACAGCATCTGCTGCGCTTCGTTCAATGGGAAGTCCCGCCGTAGCGTGGGTATGAGCTCATCCTCGATGAAGGATAGGAAGGCATCCGCGCCGCCGACGCGGTGTGCGGCCTCGGCGGTCGAAGCTGCAGCCGGCCTCGTGGTGTAATCGGCACGCCGCAGTTCCAGTGCGTATGGGTCCGTGCCGGGATGAGCGATGCCGACGACGATGGCCGGACGAATGCCGGTCGCGTCCGGTCGCCGGCCGGAGCGGCGGATGGCATCGACAAAGGTGCCGAACAGAGCATTCGCGTCGAGCACGTAAACGACGGGGAAGCCTTCCGGCGGAGGCGTGGTGGGTGGCACCCAGAGGCTGATGGAGTACGACGAGCCGTTCGAGCGGGCGCGGATGAGCCGGGCCTGGGTATCGGGCAGCACAACCGGCGGCCATGCGGCAGGAGTGTCGGCAGTGGAAGGCATGTTCAGCGAAAAAGCCGCAGCGACGGCCTCCTAATGATGGACAGGGACGCATTAAAGCACGAACGAGGCGATCGAATTGGTCGACACAGAGACGATATCCCAGAGGCATGCGCCCGAGCAGGTGTTGAATGCCTACCAGAGATTGATCGCGCGGCGGGTCGTGATCGTGGCGGGTCTCGGATTCGCCTGCGTGCTGGCATTCATGCTCGATCTCGCTACCGGCCCCTCGTCATTGACCCCACAACAAGTGCTGACGGGGCTGCTCTCCCGTGACAGCCTGACGCCCGCACAGGCGGCAATCATCTGGCAGGTGCGTCTGCCGTACGCCTTGATGGCGGTATTGGTCGGTGCCGCGTTGTCGCTGGCGGGAGCGGAGATGCAAACCATCCTCAATAATCCGCTCGCGAGCCCCTTCACGCTGGGTGTCTCCTCGGCCGCTTCTTTCGGTGCCGCGCTGGCCATCGTGCTTGGCGTGAGCCTGCCGCATGTTCCTGCGGACTGGGTGATTTCTTTGAACGCATTTCTGTGCGCCTTCGGTTCGGTACTGTTGTTGCAACTGCTGGCGCGCATGCGTGGCGCCGGAGTCGAAACGGTGGTGTTGTTCGGCATCGCGCTGGTGTTCGCATTCAACGCGCTGGTGGCGTTCGTGCAATTCATTTCCTCGCAAGAGGCACTTCAGCAGCTGGTGTTCTGGAGCATGGGGTCGCTGTCGCGCGCCACCTGGGGCAATGTCTACGTTCTGCTGGCCGTCATCTTGATCGTCGTGCCATTTTCGATGTACGCGGCGCGGGGGCTCACGTCCCTGCGGCTGGGGGAGGATCGTGCTAGAAGCTTTGGCGTGAACGTCTCGCGCTTGCGATTCTTTTCTCTATTGAGAGTGAGCACGCTCGCCGCCACTTCGGTCGCCTTCGTCGGCACGATCGGCTTCATCGGGCTGGTCGGTCCGCATATCGCGCGCCTGCTATTGGGCGAAGATCATCGCTTCCTCCTGCCCGCTTCGTTGTTGACCGGCGCATTGATCATGTCGCTCGCTTCGGTGGCCAGCAAGACGCTGGTACCCGGGGTGTTGATGCCGGTCGGCATCGTCACCGCCATCGTCGGCGTGCCGGTGTTTCTGTTGCTGATTTTCAAGCGGCCGGAGCGGGCATGATGACCGCCGGCGCCGACACATTGCGAGTCACGGGTCTTGCTGCCGGCTATCGCGGCCGGCCCGTGATCCGGAATCTCGACCTGCCGCTGCTCAATGCCGGCGAGGTCCATTCGCTCATCGGTCCCAATGCGGCCGGCAAAAGCACGCTGATGCGCGCGCTCGCCGGATTGCTTCCCGCTACCGGCTCCGCGTTCCTCGGCGAGCGTGCGCTATTGAAATTGCCGCTGGCCGAACGTGCTCGTTTCATCACTTACATGCCGCAGACATTGCCGCAAGGCGTGGCGCTCACTGTGCTTGAGACGGTCATCAGCGCGTTGCGCGCCTCACCGGTGAGTGAAGTGTCGCTCGACTCCCATGCCGCGTCGCGGCGTGCGCTGCACGTGCTGGATAGAATCGGCATCGCCCACCTGGCGATGGAAGGTCTGGACCGACTGTCCGGCGGTCAGCGGCAGCTGGCGTCGCTTGCACAGGCCCTCGTTCGTGAACCGCGCGTCCTGCTTCTCGACGAGCCCATCAGTGCGCTGGACCTGCAATATCAGCTACGAGTCATGAAGCTCGTGCGCGAACTGGCGCGCGAGCACGGAATGATCGTGCTGGTCGTGCTGCATGATCTGCAAGTCGCGGCGCGCTGGTCGGACGGGGTGGTCGTGCTTTCGCACGGTAAAGTCGTGGCCACGGGGACGCCGGCGCAGGCCATCACGCCCGACGTGCTTGCGCGTGTCTATGAAGTCAGCGCGCGAGTCGAACATTGTTCCAACGGTACGCTGCAGATCATGGTCGACGACGTGCTGCAGGCCGGTCAACGCTGATCCAGATCGATCCAGAACACGCCGCTATAAGGTATTGCGAGGAAACGCTGGTTGATCTCCGCCAGCGTCTTGCCCGGATCGAGGTCGGCAAACAGCTGCGGGTGGACCCATTTGGCGAACGCCTCGATCGCCAGGATATCGAGCGGAGAATTGAGCAGCTGATGGGCTATGCCATGCGCGCGGCCGGCCTTGACGGCCGACAGCTCGGCGATGCCTTGGCGCCTGGCCATGCGTGCGAGCGCGTCGCGTGCCTGCGCCTGCGTGTAGTTGGGTCCCAACACGAGTCCGCCGCTCTTGGCCAGATGCGGACCACCGGTTGCGATATAGACATACGGATCCTGCGAGATGACGTATTCCATGTTCAACTTGCCGAACGGGCCTTTCAGCACGTCGGCGCCGATGTTCCGTCCGCCCACGAAGTCGATGTAGTCGCCGACATTGCCCTTGCCTGGGGAGTTGCAGCAATCGTTGGACATGCCGGCGTGGGCTTCCAGAAACACCGTGGGACGCTGGTTCTTGGGCAGTTTCGCCACGCGCTCGGAGATCAGGCCCATGCGCTGCGAACGGAAAGCGACGAATGCCTGCGCCTGAGCGTCGCGTCCGGTGAGCTGTCCGAGAATGCGCAGGCTGCGATCCTGGTTCTGGAACGGATGAGTGAAGAAATCGATGAAGACCACCGGAATGCCGGCCGCCTGCAGCTGCGAGATCTGGGCATCGGTCGGTCCGCTGCCCAGCGATACGATCGCGACATCCGGCGCCGCGGCCAGCACCGACTCCAGGTTGAAGCTGCCGGCGGAGCTGGCCACCTGCGGAACCGATGCCAGCGCCGGGGATTTCTTCAGCAGCAGGTCATAGGTTTCCTGGCCGATGCGGTTCACGTCCTTCGGCCATGCGGCAAGCACGCTGACCGGATCGGGATGAATCAGCGCGAGCGCGATCAGATATCGACCGTCATCGAGCGAGATCTTCCGTACCGTATCCGGAACCGTCACGGTTCGCCCGCGCAGGTCGACGATGTTCGCTGCCGGCGCGGCAGTCGCAAACGCAATGCACGCAATCAGCAGCAGATGACAACGGGCCGACTTCAGCAGGTAACGGAGAGTTCTCATGCACAGGTCTCGCGGAATGTAGGTAGCGGTGGCACGAACGCGGGTTATCGTCGATCAGGAGGTGGGTTGTGGCGAGCGTGCGAGCACATGCTGGACGAGTGCCACCCAGTACGCTGCGCCGAACGGAATCGCACGATCATTGAAGTCATAACGCGGATTGTGGACCATGCAGCCGCCTGCCTCGATGCCGTTGCCCATCCATACATAAGCGCCGGGTTTCTTTTGCAGCATCCAGGCGAAATCCTCCGCGGCCATCAATGGCGTCGGCGCGGTGTTGACGCGGTCTTTGCCATGGAGTCGGCGCAGCAAGTCGGCGCATAGGGCGGCTTCGGGGGTGCTATTGATCGTCGGTGGATATCGCTTCTCGTAGCGAACCGTGACGGTGACGCCGAATGCCTGTCCTACGTGCTCGCAGATCTGCCGCAACCGTTGCTCGATGAGCGTCTGTACCGCGGGATCGAAGCAGCGCACGGTGCCGCTGAGCGTGGCGCTTTCCGGCAGTACGTTATAGGTAGTGCCGGCGTGAAACTGAGTGACGCTGACCACGCCGGCCGCAAGCGGATCCAGGGAGCGTGAAACGATCGTTTGCAGGCTGCTCACGATCTGCGAGGCCGCGACGATGGTGTCGCTCCCATGCTGGGGCATCGCGGCATGGCCGCCGGTGCCCTTGACCTCGATGTCGAAGACGTCCAGTCCGGCCATCATCGCTCCGGGCGCGACCGCGAAATGGCCCACTTCGATGCCCGGCATGTTGTGCATGCCGAACACGGCCTGCATGTCGAAGCGTTCGAACAGGCCCGCCTCGAGCATCGCGCGCGCACCGCCTTCGTTCTCTTCGGCAGGCTGAAAGATGAAATACACCGTGCCATCGAAGTCGCGATGCTCCGCGAGGTAGCGAGCGGCAGCCAGCAGCATGGTGGTATGCCCGTCGTGCCCGCAGCCATGCATCTTGCCGGCTTGCGTCGAGCGATGCGCGAAGGTGTTTTCTTCCTGCAAATGCAGGGCGTCCATGTCGGCACGCAATCCGATCGCACGCGCGCGGTTGTTGGCCCCGCTGCGAAGCACGCCAACCACGCCGGTACGTGCCAAACCGGCGTGGACCTCCAGACCATAGGAGGTGAGCAGGTCGCTTACGATGCCCGCGGTGCGTACCTCTTCATAGGCGGTTTCCGGATGGCGGTGCAGATCCCGGCGCAGTCCGGCGAATTCTTCCTGCCAGGAGATGATCTTGTCGAAAATTGCATCTGTCATGGCGGGGTTCACGCGCGCAACGTTGCGCCACCGTCGACATACAAGTCGGCCATGGTGATATGACG
>JBDHQY010000196.1:0-5487 GCA_039807315.1 Steroidobacter sp.
TCAACCAAGCCAGGTCCGCGAGTTTGGCGATGCCGTAGCTGCCGATGGTGAAGGCCATTGCGCCGAACGCGCCAACCGGCGCCAGCCGCATGATGATGCCGATGATGCCGAACAGCACGTGCGACAGGCGGTCGATCACATCGAAGACGATACGGGCGCGTTCCCCCGCCGCGTGCAGCGCGAAACCGAACAACAGCGCGAACAGCAGGATCTGCAGGATTTCGCCCCTGGCGAAGGCGTCGAACACGGTGCTCGGAATCACGTTCAGCAGAAAATCCACTATGCCCTGCGCTTCGGCGGCGTGCGCGTAGCCCTCGATCCGGCTGGCATCGAGCTTGGACACGTCGATGTTCATGCCCGCGCCGGGCTTGACCAGGTTCACCACGGCCAGGCCGATCAGCAGCGCGATCGAGCTCACCACCTCGAAGTACGCCAGCGCCAGCACCCCGGTCTTGCCCACCGATTTCATGCTCTCCATGCCGGCGATGCCGGTCACCACGGTGCAGAAGATGATCGGACCGATCATCATCTTCACCAACTTGATGAAGCCATCGCCCAGCGGCCGCATCTGCGCGCCGACCTGCGGGAAGAAATGCCCCAGCAGCACACCGATCGCGATGGCGACCAGCACCTGGACGTAGAGGGACTTGTAGAACGGCGGCGGGACCGCCTGGGCCTGATTCATTATTCTGTATTGGCGTTTGCGGACGACCAGCTACAGGCTACCGTGGTAATGCGCAGTTGCAAGCGGCAGTGAATGCGGCGACGACCTGGCCGGCAGGACCGGGCTGGCCCAGGGACCCTTGAGATTTGCTCGCCACGCTCGCGCAAGGACTGCTCCCTCACCGGCGCGTGCTGCCCATCCTGCTGATTCAAGATGGATTCCTGCCCCTGCCTGTGCGCGGGGGAACGCTGTGCGGGCATGCCTCGGAACCAGTCAACGCGACCTTCTCCGGAGCCCGGCGCCTGACTCGTCCTTCCCTCAGCTGCACACCTGGCGCCTGGAAAGTGGCGGTGCAGCGGACATCATGGACAGGACGCGATCGGGCACACCTCCTGCAGCCGCATACAGCTCAATGGATCGAAACACGTTCGTTACGCACGAGGAAGCGGCCATTGATGCGGATCGGCAGGGGATCGGCAGACATCTGCGCATGAGCCGGTCCGGCCACTTGGGCATGGATGTGCAGATGCGGCTCGTCGCTGTTGCCTGAGTTTCCCGCCGCGGCGATCGGGTCGCCGACCTCCAGTCGACTGCCGACGCCAACCTCGAGGCTGTCGGGTCGGAAATGCGCAAGTACGATGTCCGCATCCTCACACCGCAGCACCACATGATTGCCGGCCAGGTGAACCCGATCAGCCTGCGGGACCTGCATGTCGGGTAAGCCGTCGACCGCAAACACGATCTCGCCGGCACAGGGCGCCAGCACCTGGGCTCCGTAGACGTGGTAGGCGCTCGGCTCAGAGGGACGCAAGCCGCTCGCGCGCAGTCCCAGGCTGTCGATCTTCACGATGTCCACTCCGTAAGACTGTCCGCGCACGGCGCGAAAGCGCGGCACCATGGGGTCGAGTGTCTTCAAATGCGCATTGATGCCGAGACGGCTGCCGCCGTTGACGATCAGGTAGGTGCCGCTTTCGAGCGGAAACGCCAGGTTCACCAACCTGCCCGCCGGCGGCGTGCGGCCTGCCAACGCGACGGACGCCAGGACCGCTGCCATCACGCCCAGCGCAAGAAACGACGCGGAGACGACCCAGGCTCCACTGCCCATGGGAAGCACCGTCTCGAAAGGGCGCCGTCGCTGCAACCCGGCCACGATCGCTATCAACAGCAGGCACCCCATTGCGTATGGCGTCCACCAAGGTAGGGCCAACCATGGGCTCATCATGCCGACGGCAAGCAGACCGGCACCGGTGCATACGGCCTGGATGCCGAAACCCAACCGGCTGTGCGGCGGCGCGATGGCCATCCAGGCGACCAGGACCAGAGGCATCACGAATTGCAGAGCAAGCCATGGAATCATCGAGCCCCCGATGCGGCGTTATCCGCGTCCTCTTCGTGATCGGAGCGCGCCCATCCTCGTTTTCCGCTGGGCCGCACATCGTCCGCCATGCTCACGTCAGTACCTGCTCCAACGGTCGCCGCAGGGATCGCGGCATCACAGGACCGCGACCGATCCGGATGACTAGGTCCGGCCGCCGGGCGCCGATACCGAGAAAGCCCGCAAACTGCGCACGCAGCGCGGGCACTTCGACCGGCTGGTTGATGAAGGCCGTGCGCAGATCCAACGCGGCGGCCTGAAGAGCAAGACGCTCGTAACATCGCCCCGCCTCGATCCAATGGGATTGGTCATCGACCTCGGATGAAAGCACGGCAATGGCGGCCGAGCTGCGAATGTGTTCCAGGTCCTTCCGGTTCTGGCTCTGCGCCGAGAACACAAAGCGCATGAACAGCGTTCCGAGCCACCTGGGTACGTCGGGGCTTCCCATGACCGGGCCGTAAAGGCCATCACCGGTGCGCACGGCCTCGCGCGCGTTGAAGCGAATCCACTTCTTCAGTTCTTGAGCCCACAGGGAATCGCCGAATTGGGCCGTATTACCCGCCGCGACATACTCGGCAACGCGCTCCTTCCGGCGTTGGTCCGTCAGCAGAAGAAGCGAAACCCCACGGCCCCGCCCGGCCTCTTCCAACAGACGAAGCTGCACCGCTGAAATCGGCCTGCCGTCGTATTCGGCCCGGCTGCACTGGCGCAGCGGAATCGCCTCGAACAAGGCCGAACGGACGGGCGCGGTCGGTTCGAACTTCACCTCCACGCTTGATCGTGATGCGTCGTAGGAACAATGGCCTTTCAGCCCCGCGGCCTGCGCGGCCAGCAGCAGGTTTTCGGCCGCGCACCCCAGGCTGGCATACAAGTGATGCTCGTCGGGATCGACCGCCGGACAACGCCGCGACAGGTCTGGAAGAATGGCGATGCCTGCGGACTCGGACTTGAACTTCCACGGCTGCGTATTGTGACTGGACGCCGCGAGGATTGCGTAGCGGACGAGGCTCCTGTGATCACGTGCGGCATCGCCGAGATCGTGGTGACGCCAGAGCTCCCGTACCGCTGCCGCATGGTTCATGCGCCTCTCCAAAGCCAGAATCTTCGTCTCGTCGCTCAACGCCGCGCTGCGCGCGCATGCATTTCGTACGTCATGCGCATGGGTCAGGCCGCCCCCATCTGCGAATAGATATAGGCGATCCCGACACCTTGCACGACAAGCCAGAGCCACCCGGATGGGATCGGCCGGTAAAGACCAAACTCCTGACGCGCGCCGCTCAGACACAGCGAACCACCGAGCATTCAGGCCACCGCCGCCAGCGGTTCCTCGGAATTACCGGGCGGTTGCCACCCTCTGCCCAGCCCTCGAAGTAGCGCTCGGCCGGGCGCTCACCGGCGAAACCTGATGCAGTCAGTGAAACACGCGACCATTGTGCTTTATCCAACCGCCTCGATGTCGCCCGCCTGGATCGTGATGAGTCCAATGGACGACACCTCCTTTCGCGTTCCACTCGTATTCCCCTCTGAACGCAACACTGTCGCCTTCCCTAAGCGAAGAAACCCGCGGCGCAAGATCGATGTTATGCGCTATCAGAATCGTCTGACCGGACGGCAGACGGACGATAAAGCGCTGATGACGACTGCCCTCATTGTCATCCGGGAGTACTTTTACGACGGTTCCTTCCGCCTCGACCTGGACATTGCTGGTCTGATTCGCGAACGCCGCAGCCAATGCGCCGTCGACCTCGACCGTCGAGGGTCCCGCGACATTCGGCAACGAAACGACATCGTGCCGGTACGCGAAGAAGGCGACAGCTGCCGCGACGATGACTGTGAGAGGGAATTTTCGCATGCCCGGATCCGACCGAAAAACCATCGCGCCGTCTGCGGCGCATCATACCGTGCGGCTGCGTCTTTCTTTGCAGCCTGGATGTCCGATTGCGTACCTGATTGCGCGGCGCCGGCAACAACCTCGTCGGGTGGGATGGATGTTCATCGCTTCGCCTTAGTTGATGATCTCACCCATGCCGGTTTCGACGCGGCTTCTCAAGCGTTCGATGAATTCCGAGTCGTAGGACTCCCAGCTTTCAAGCTCGCCGACAATCTTCAAAGGATATTCGCTTCGGTATGAACGTGTCGGGTTACCTGGGAATTTTTTGTTCGTGACGTTCGGGTCATCTTCGAATCGTCCTGTCGGCACCACGATATAAACTCTCGGCGCGCCATCGCCTTTAGCCATTTCCGCAGCAAGACCCGCCCCCTTCGTCAAGGTCGTGAAATAGATGTGATTCATCACGACATTGGCGTCGTAGTTGGATCTGAAGCCTGCGGTCAGCAGATCTCCGACTGACAGGCTTGCCTTTGTTCCGTGGTAGAACGGACCGGCCACCGAAGCGCAATTCTCGACGGAAATTGGAACCCACTCATCGCCATGCATCATCCCGCCTGCCTCACGTGCCCCGCCCTATAGACGAGTCGCGATTCTATTTCCGGCCTCGAGCCTGGCCGCAAGCCCCCATGGGTGGTATAAATTCATAGTGGGAGGCGCAGCGTGCCTCCTTTTTTTCTTATTGAGCCTGCGGCATTCACGCGGCTTTTCATATCAAGGCATATCGGGTGCCGAGCCTCCATTCCTCTGTCGCCGGCCCTCGTTTACCGCGCCAGGGAACAGCTGAGTCGACTCATGACGCTCCCGCTGCCGCGGCATAACACCGCCTCCGTGTCGAGAGCACCGGCACTTCGCCAGCACGAGCCGAAACCGGCTGCTTGTCGCAAGTGCGCAGCCCAGGGGAATCAAACCGCTCAAGACACAGTTGAATGACTCGCCTTTTGCCGGCCACTGGCGACCCCTACCGCAACCGCTCCTGCTGCTCCTTCAAGCGCAGCGACAACGAATAGCGCCGACGCCATATCCGTATTGCCGGCGATCAGGCAAATGACGGCGGCAGCCAGCCAGAGTCCGACTGTAATTCCCAGGACCTTCCAGGTGAAAACTCGACTCATGATGAGCTCCCTTGGCTTTCTCTGAACTTTCCGGCAGCGCTCGAACCGAGCGGAACGCGGACGGAATCAATGGGAGCAAATAAATCCGCCCCCTGTGCCCTTGTGCATCAACGCGAGAACACGGCGCCGTGGGGCAGGCCCGGACCAGTCCAGCCATGCGGCCAGAGACGCGAGGCAAAACTGAAACCAACCTTGCCGTCGGTGTCGCGGAAGTCCTCGTCAAGGCTGAGGGCGCCGGTATCGGGATTGATCTTCAGTAGATACATGCGATCGCTGGCATCGCTACCCATGGGGTTGGGTGTGATCACGATGCGCTTCGTCAACGGATCCCAGCCAGTCCAGTGCGGGTTGTAGTCGTCGCTGATCTTCAGGCGCGACACCTCGACGGGATGCGCCGGGTCCGACAAATCGAGCGCGATGAAGCCGTGCGCCGCCGGCACGCTCT
>JBDHQY010000197.1:0-5469 GCA_039807315.1 Steroidobacter sp.
CAGGCCGTTGGCAATGTAGAACATCGCAGTCTGAGCCCTGCCGTCCAGCCGCAGGACCGCCGCGATCACCGGCTCGAACAGATGCTGGTCGTGCAACACCGCCACCACGGCGAAGAACACCACCAGCAGCGCCGTGAACGGCAGCGCGGCCTCGAACGCCTTGCCCAGGCGCGCCTCCTCGGTCACCCCTGTGAACGCCGTCGCCAGCACGATCACCAGCAACCCTATCAACCCGACTTCGGCGAGATGGAAACCCAACGCGATGACCAGCATCGCTGCCACCACGCCCTGCACGATCAGGACGGCACGGTCGCGCGCCGTGCGCGCAGCCGTCTGTGCACGATCGTAATCCTCGAGCACGGCACGCACCGCTGCCGGCAAGGCGGTGCCATAGCCGAACCAGCGGAACTTCTCGAGCGCCGCGCAGATGAGCAGCCCGACAGCCAGCACCGGCAGCGACACCGGCGCGACGCGCACGAAAAACTCGGCAAAATCCCAGCCCGCGTGCTTGGCGATCAGCAGGTTCTGCGGCTCGCCGACCTGCGTCATCACGCCGCCCAGCGCAGTGCCTATGGCCGCGTGCATCATCAGCCCGCGCAGAAAGCCGCGGAACTGATCCAGGTCCGAGCGATGCAGCTCGTGCACATCCGCGTCGTGCCCGAAGTCGTGTTCGACTCCCGGCAGCTTGCCGGACGCGAACCGGTGGAATACCTGGTAGAAGCCCGCCCCGACCGTGATGACCACCGCAACCACCGTCAGCGCATCGAGAAACGCCGATAGCAGCGCGGCGCTGGCGCAGACGATCAACGAGAGCGCCAGCTGCGAGCGCACGCTCAGCAAGATGCGGGTAAACGCGAACAGCAGCAGTTCCTTGAGGAAATAGATGCCCGCGACCATGAAGATCAGCAACAGCAGGACCGGCAGCGCATTGACGGTTTCGGCGTAGATCGATACCGGCGTGGTCAGACCGATCAGCGCCGCCTGCAGCACCAGCAGACCGCCGGGCTGCAATGGATAACACTTCAGCGCCATCGCCAGCGTGAAAATGAACTCCAGCAGCAACAGCCACCCGGCCAGCGCCGGGCCGTGGTTGCCGCCGGCGAAAAAGACCAGTGGGTTGACGATCAGGAAACCGACCAGCGTGAGCTTGTACCAGCCGGGCGAGTTGCCGAGGAAATTGCGCGCGAAGGCGTGAACCAGGGAATGCGTCATCGCGGCTTTCGGTTGTTACTGCACGCTGCTTTCAGGTGCCGCTCTCATTGCGCACTGGCTGCCACCTGCAGCTCCGCACCGGCAGCAGGCACGATGATCGCCGCCGGGCCCGCCGCCGGCGCAGGTATCGAAGCGCCGTGCGCAGCTTCCATGAGCCGCCAGACCGTCTTCTTGCCGCTGGCCTTGTCGACCGACGCCAGCAGACGTTCGTGCGCCGCCAGTTCATCCGCCGAAGCAAGGATGACACGCAGCTCACCGAGCGGCCGCACCGCGAGCGCTTGCTCGACCGTCACCGATGCCCTTTCCTGCGGCTCTTCGCCGAGGATCAGGGCCGTCTGGCCGCCGGTCATGGCGAGATAGACATCGAGCAGGATCTGCGCGTCCAGCAAGGCGCCGTGCAGCTCCCGGCGAGAATTGTCCACGCCGTAGCGCTTGCACAGAGCGTCCAGGCTGTTGCGCTGGCCAGGATGCATCTGACGCGCCATCGGCAGCGTGTCGAGGATCGAACAGATGTCTGCCACCTGGCGGCGCGCCCCCGGCAGACGAGCGAGCTCCGCGTTCAGGAAGGCGACGTCGAACGCGGCATTGTGAATCACCAGCTCCGCGCCGCCGATGAACTCCAGCAACTCCTCGGCGATCTCTTCGAAACGCGGCTGCTGCGCCAGAAACTCATTGGTGATGCCGTGCACCTGCAGCGCGCCGCGATCGACTTCGCGATCCGGCCGGATGTAGCGATGGAAGGTCCGACCGGTCTTGCGTCGCTTGAAGACCTCGACGCAGCCGATTTCGATGACGCGGTGACCCTGTTCGGGCTCCAGGCCCGTGGTTTCGGTGTCGAGTACGATCTGGCGCATCGGACGTCAGGCCGTCACCGATTCTTTCAGCGCGCTGACGACGCGCAGCTGCTGCTCGTCGCTCAGATAGGGATGCATCGGCAGACTGATCACGCGCCGCGCCGCGGCCTCCGCCACCGGGAAGCTCCCTTCTCCCTGACCCAATTCCGCGAACACCGGCTGCAGATGCAACGGCACGGGATAGTGGACAGCGGTGGGAATCCCACGCGCCTTCATGCCCTCTTCCACCTTGGAACGGTTCGGGACTTCGACCGTGTACTGCGCGTAGACACTGGTACAGCCGGGCGCAAGCACCGGCGGAGCAACCCGTTGTGCAGGATCGCTCACATCACCGAAGGCTTCCTCGATGAGCGTCGCATAGCGGGCACCGATACGTGCGCGAGCGGCGACTTCGTCGTCGAAAATATCCAGCTTCGCCAGCAGCACTGCGGCCTGCAGCGTGTCGAAGCGGCCGTTGATGCCAAGCCGCGGATGGTGATAACGGCGATCCTGACCATGCACGCGGATCTCGCGCATCGCTTTGGCGAGCGCCTCGTCGTTGGTGAACAGCGCGCCGCCGTCACCATAGGCGCCCAGCGGCTTGGAAGGGAAAAACGAAGTCGAGCCGATTTCCGACAGGCCGCAGGACTGCTTGCCCTTGTAGAGCGCCCCGAGGCTTTGCGCACCGTCCTCGATCACCGGCAGCCGATGGCGGCGCGCCACGGCGTTGACGGCATCGAAATCGGCGCACTGGCCGTAGAGCGAAACCGGCATGATCGCTTTGGTGCGCGGCGTGATGGCGCGCTCGATCAACGCCGGATCGATGTTGTAGGTCTTCGCGTCGATGTCAACGAACACGGGCTTGGCACCGGCCAGCGCGATCATTTCACCGGTCGCGATGAATGTGAATGGCGAAGTGATCACTTCGTCGCCCGCGCCGATGTCCAGCGCCATGAGCGCCATCAGCAGCGTATCGGTACCGCTGGAAGCGGTGATGCAATGCCGGGTGCCGACCCGCTCTGCCAGCCGTTCTTCCAGCTCCGTGACTTCGGCGCCGAGGACGTACTGCCCATGATCCAGCACGGTCTGGATGCGCGCGTTCAGCGGTTCGCGCAAGCGCCTGTACTGGGTCTTGAGATCGATGAAATCCATGGCTTTTCCCGTGATGTCGTGCGCTGCGCCGTCGGTGCACGCAGTTTACGACATCCGCAGCGCGTTGTTGGCCAGCATCTCGTCGATCGCCTCGTTGGCGAGACGATCCGCACGCTCGTTGCCCGGTACGCCGGCATGTCCTTTGACCCAGTGCCATTGGATTTCGTGGCGCTCGATCTCGCGCTCCAGCGCCTGCCACAGGTCGACGTTCTTGACCGGTTTGCGATCGGCCGTGCGCCAGTCGCGCCGTTTCCATTGCGTCAGCCATTCGGTGATGCCTTTGCGCACGTACTGCGAATCGGTGTACAGGCGGATGTCGCAGGGCCGCTTCAGCGCAGCCAACGCGCGAATTGCCGCGGTCAATTCCATCCGATTGTTGGTGGTCTCGGCTTCGGCGCCGCGCAGCTCCCGCTCATGCTCACCCGAAAGCAGCAGCGCTCCCCAGCCGCCCGGACCCGGATTGCCGCGGCAGGCACCGTCGGTGTAGATGGTAACGACCATCACGATACCTGCCGTGTGCAGCCGCGCTGCACACGGCGACCAGCGCGAGTTTGCGCCGCTACGGCCGACCGTAAGACGAAGATTGGCATGCTCGAATCCTTGGAAATCGTTATTCGCAGCCCGGCCGGCGCGCATGCATCCGGGTCGTGGGCTCGATGAGACCACCCACCACTTTCGGCCGCAGGCGCCAGCGTGGCCGTATCGGCGTCAGGGTGTACACGCGCTTGCGCGCCTTGATCAGATAGCCGCTGGCGAACAGTGGCCAGGCCGTTTCGCCGACCCGCTCGATGAAGCTTGGTGGCGAGGATGCACCCCATGGGAGGGTGAAAAGATAACGGCGCGCGTCGACGATCTCGAATCCCAGCAGCTTCAGCCAGTCCCGCAGGCGGCCCTCGCCGATCAGCCGCTCGATGCCGGGCGGGAAGCCCGCGCGCGCAAACACGTGCCGTATCCCCCAGCTCGACAGAGGCCGGAATCCCAGCACGATCAGGTGCCCTTCGGCGGAGAGAATGCGACCGACCTCGCGCAGGATCTCGTGCGGCTCGGGCTCGTACTCCAGCGTATGCGGCAGCAGCACCGCGTCGACCGAATCGGAGCTCACGGCCAGCGAGTCGGGGCGCGAGCGAATCATGGTTGCCGCGCCGCTCGATGAACCCGCGCCCGAACCTGAATGCCGACCGTGCCAGCCGAGCACCGATTTACGCTGTGTCCGCGCATCGACGATGAGCCCGTCGTCATCGCCCCACAGGCCGATCTGCAGCAATTGCCAGCCGAAAACCTGCGCCAGCGCCTCGCTGGTCTGCTTGCGCTCGAGCGCATACAGCCGTTCGCCCAGCGGCGAACGCAGCCAGTCGTGCAGGGCGTCGATGCTGTGGCGGTGCATGGGCGCAAGAATAGCCGATCCGGACCACACCCTCGCGCGCCGAGCCGGGAATGAAGGCTTGCTGCAATCCGCCGTGCCAATGTTTAATACGGCCTCGCGAATTTTCCCGCCGAAGAAGGGGAACGATGCTGCAGGTCACCCCGGTACGGGCCTTCGCCGACAACTACATCTGGCTGATCCATTCGCCACGCGATCCGCGACAGGTCGTCGCCGTCGATCCGGGCGATGCGGCGCCGGTGCGGCAAGCGCTCGCCACCCGGAATCTGCAGCTGGAGGGCGTACTCCTCACCCATCATCACCGCGATCACGTCGGCGGTGTGGCCGAGCTGCTGAGCACCTGGCCGGTCAAGGTGTTCGGCCCGGCCAGCGAAACGTTGCCGGGGGCGCCGGTACGCGTGCGCGAGGGCGATACCGCGACGTTCGAACCCCTGGGCTTGAGCTTCACGGTGCTGGATGTGCCCGGCCATACCGCCGGCCACATCGCCTACCTGGGTCATGGGGCGGTTTTCAGCGGTGACACCCTATTCAGCGCCGGCTGCGGCCGATTGTTCGAGGGCACTGCGGAACAAATGGCCGCTTCGCTGGCCAAATTCGCCGCCCTGCCGGAACAAACGCAGGTTTACTGCGGGCACGAGTACACGGTGGGCAACCTGAAATTCGCCCTGGCGGTCGAGCCGGACAATGCGGACAGCGCCGCCTACCTCGAAGAAGCAATGCGGCGCCGGGCGCGGGACGAGGTGACGCTGCCGTCGGACATTGGGCGGGAACGCAATGTGAACCCGTTTCTGCGCTGCCGTCGGCAGACTGTGAAGCGGGCCGCGGAAGGCCGTGCGGGCCGGGAGTTGAATCCGGTGGAGGTACTGGCCGTCGTCCGCCACTGGAAAGACG
>JBDHQY010000198.1:0-5431 GCA_039807315.1 Steroidobacter sp.
CACGGGCGACGCGCTAGTAGGTCTCGTCCATGCTGCGGTCGATCGCCGTACCGTCTTTGGCGCACAGCCGGTACTTCTTGTCCCAGATATCGAGCGAGGCTTCCTGGAATGGAATGCTGTTGACGTCCATGGACTCTAGCTTGATTGCGGTCTTCATGCCGGTATGACACTCCCCGGTGCGGGCGGGCAACCCTTTGATTCCATCTGCCCATTGCGGCGCTCGCCTCGACGGGGGCGGCGCGGTGGGCAGTCCTTACTTTCTGACCTTCGGGTGGGTGCGCGCCTGAGGCTTCCGAGCGCTTCCGTAGTCCGCGGAGAGCCTGCCCGGTGCGATTCGCATACCACTACATCTTGTGTCAGGGAAGGGAATCTAGTCCGCTGCCAGGCCCCCGTCAAGAAAACGTTCATTCGGTCACGCTTCAATAAATTCATTTAAATTCAATAAACTATGAGAATCGACTGACGAATTTTCAAATGCAAGCCGCCAGCGCCGGATACCCGCTGTGGTCGCATCGATCACAAGATGTTGTGTCTGCCGGTTTTCCCGACCGACGGCCGCCGCCTGCCCACAGCCCGTCCACCGCCGGCTCACGGCTTTTCCACAGCTTGTCCCAGGACTTGTTCAAGGACTCGTGCGCCCGGCAGCGCTTGAAACCGACGTCGCTGTCACCAATTTGATTGCCGCGCATCGCTTCGATGCAACCACGCCCTCTGGGCAGCTCGCGACAGTGACCCGGCCGCGTGGAACGTCCACTGCTGAACCACTCGATGAGGAGGTCGTCATGAGTCTCATCCGCTATGAACCGTGGAGCCTGGTGAACCGTCTGCATCACGACCTGGATCGCGTCTTCGGTCGCGAATTCGCCCCGGACGACGATTCCCGCGGCGCGGTCAGCGACTGGATGCCGGCCGTCGACGTGCAGGAAACCAAGGATGCGTTCGTGCTGCGCGCGGACCTGCCCGGCGTGGATCCCAAGGACATCGACGTCACCATGGAAAACGGCGTCCTGACCCTGCGCGGCCGCCGCCAGGACGAATCGACCCAGGAAAACGGCGGCTACCGCCGGGTCGAGCGCATCAACGGCGAATTCTTCCGCCGTTTCACGCTGCCGGACGTCGCCGATGCCGACTCCATTTCCGCCCGGACCAGCAATGGCGTGCTGACGGTCCGTATCGCCAAGCGTCCCGAGGTCCAGCCCCGACGCATCGAGGTCACGGGTTCCTGACTCCAATCGCTTCGGCCGGCCGCCGGGGCTGGCGGCGGCCGGCCGATTCCTCCTTAGTCATCCCTCCGATCCGACCGGCGCCCGGAACTTCCGCGGCGCCGGCGGACTCTTTCATTCGCGGTCAGCCAGCCTTGCAGGCGACACCCGCGGTCGGCTCGCCGTACCCGCAGCGGTGCTCTGCCGGGAGCAAAAATCTTGCAATGATCCGTCTTGCAGGCGGCACGCCGCAGCAATCGCGGCTAGAATTCCTGGCGCGTTGCATAAATCGCGCGCCGGCGGGGCTTGCCGGACACCGCAAGCCCCGACGAGCGTTCGCCATCGCCCATTCAAACAAGGGTCATGTTCATGAGACAGGTCTTCAGGCTCATCGCCGTCACGGCATTGATCGTAAGCAGCGGCGTCCAGGCGCAGCTGCCGCAGAAGGTCGGCGATACCTCGGTGCCGTCGCTGGCGCCCATCATCAAGAAGGCCTCGCCCGCGGTGGTCAACATCGCCACCAAGGGCACCATTCGCGACAGCAACCGTAATCCGCTGCTCGACGACCCGTTCTTCCGCCGCTTCTTCGACGCGCCGGACGTGCCGCGCGAACGCCAGTTCCAGAGCGCCGGCTCCGGCGTCATCGTCGACGCCAAGAACGGCTACATCATCACCAACGCGCACGTGGTGGAGAACGCCAGTGAGATCACCGTCACCCTGCTCGACGACCGGCAGGTGAAGGCCGAGGTGGTCGGCCGCGATCCCGGCTCGGACGTGGCGGTGCTGAAGGTCACCACCAAGAACCTGGCGGAGATGCCGCTGGCCGATTCGAGCAAGGCCGAGGTCGGCGACTTCGTGATCGCCATCGGCAATCCGTTCGGTCTGCAGCACACCGTCACCTCCGGCATCATCAGCGCGCTCGGCCGCTCCGGCATCAACCCGGAAGGCTACGAGGATTTCATCCAGACCGACGCCTCGATCAACCCCGGCAACTCCGGCGGCGCGCTGGTCGACCTGGACGGCAGGCTGGTGGGCGTCAATACCGCCATCTTCTCGCGCGGCGGCGGCAACATCGGCATCGGCTTCGCCATCCCGTCCAACATGGTGAAGGCCGTGATGACCCAGCTGATCCAGTACGGCGAGGTCAAGCGCGGCATGCTGGGCGTACAGCTGCGCAACATGACCCCGGCGATCGCCGAAAGCCTGGGACTCGCCAACGCCAAGGGCGCGCTGGTCGGGCAGGTGGTCGAGGGCTCGCCCGCCGACAAGGCCGGCATCAAGGCCGGCGACGTCATCACCTCGGTCAATGGCCGCAACGTATCGAATGCCTCGGACACCCGTAATTCCATCGGCCTGCTGCGCATCGGCGAGAAGGTGGAGATCGGTCTGCTGCGCGACGGCCAGCCGCGGCGCGTCACCGCCGTCATTGCCGAACGCGACAGCACTTCGGCCGAAGGTGCGGCGGAAGTTCACTCGGCGTTCGAAGGCGCAGCACTCACCAATGCCGCCAACGGTGGCGGCGTGCAGGTGCAAAGCGTCTCCGAAGGCAGCCCCGCAGCCCAGAACGGACTGCGTCCGAACGACACCATCGTCGCCATCGGCCGCACCCGGATCGCGAACATGGAACAGCTGCGTGCAGCCGTGAAGGGTGCCAGCGCCTTCACGGTCACCATCCGGCGCGGCAACGCGACGCTGGTGTTCCCGATCGGCTGATCACGGCAGAGGGCAGAGGGTCGAATACCCTCTGCCCCTCCCGCCCCGCGGGTCATTCCCGCGCAAGCGGGTATCCATCCGAAGTCAGGATGGGCTTTCGCTCAAGCTTGCCCTTGCGCCCGCTGCCGGAGCAGGGGGCGTCCACCGACTGATTCAGGATGAATTCCCGCCTGCGCGGGAATGACGGAGACCTGGCAAGGCGGGCCTTACTCGGAAGCCGGTGCGGTATGAGCGCCGTGGCAAAGTTGCTGCGACCGGGTTTCCTTGCTCAACGCGGCCAGCTTGCGGACCTCCTCGTAGAAGCGCGGCAGATCCGCGTTCACCGAATTCAGCAGTTGCAGCAACCCCGGCAAGCAGCCGCGATAAGTGGCTGCCGACACCAGATCGGTATTGCCGAGCGCGCGATCGAACCAGCGGTCGTAGCCGGCGTAGCCATTCCAGCTCGCTTTGAGCCGGCCGTATTCGAACTTCAGCCGGCCGAATTCTTCATTCTTGCGCGCACGCATCTCGTCCGGCGCCAAGCCGGAAGCGTAGAGCCGCCGTAGACGCTCGCGCGTGTCGAGCAGCAGCTGAATGAAGTCCTGATTCCTCTGGCGTTGCAGCTGCCACGCCGGCAAATCCTGCGCCCGCCCGTTCGCATTCAGCCAGCGCTCCAGCCCCGT
The DNA here is from genome assembly GCA_039807315.1 of Steroidobacter sp. Taxonomy (GTDB): domain Bacteria; phylum Pseudomonadota; class Gammaproteobacteria; order Steroidobacterales; family Steroidobacteraceae; genus Steroidobacter. The sequence goes on from JBDHQY010000198.1 coordinate 3,578, forward strand.
CTCTTCCACCGCAGTGGCGAATGCCTCGTTGAACTCCGAATCGCCCGGCACGTAGATGAGCTGATGCGCCAGTTCATGAAACAGCGTGGCAGCGAGCTGCGCATCGCTCCAGCCCAGCATGGTGCTCAGCACCGGGTCCTTGAAATGCCCGAGCGTCGAATAGGCGGAAACACCGCCGACCGTCGCGTCATCGCCCCTGGCGCGCAGACGGCGGGCGTAGCGCTGGGCGCTGTTCTCGTTGAAATAACCGCGATAGACGACGCAGCCCGCGATCGGAAAACACCAGCGCCGCGGCTCCACCGAGAACTGCGGCGTCGCAAACACGTTCCAGACCACGTAAGGCCGGCCGATGTCGGCATAGCTGCGGTAACTGGCGTTGTCGGGCAAGCCCAGCTCGCGCGAGGCGAAGTCCCGCGCTGCGGATACGTATTCGAGCTTGGCCTTGAGTCGTGCCGGCGTCGCCGGATTCTGCAGTACCGCGGCGATCGGCTCGCGCTTCGCTGCGATCCGCATCTGCCCGCCTGCCGCCTGCAGCAGGTAGCAGCCGGACAGGGACAGCAGCAGGCAGGCCGTGACGCAGATTCTTGGCAGTCGGGCGGTTCTCGTCACTTCGGCGGCGCGGCGGCAGGATGGATACCGAAGAGTTGGCCATCGCCGCACGGCGTGTCAACGTTCGTCGTCTGTGGTGTCGGCCGTGGTCCGCTACACTCCAGACAAATGAAGATCTATCTGGTCGGCGGCGCGGTGCGCGATGAACTCCTGGGCTTGCCGGTGCGCGAGCGCGACTGGGTGGTCGTGGGCGCGTGCCCGGAAGACCTGACCTCACGCGGCTACAAGCCCGTCGGCAAGGACTTCCCGGTTTTCCTGCACCCGCAAACGGGAGAGGAGTACGCGCTGGCGCGCACCGAGCGCAAAACCGGCCCGGGCTATCACGGCTTCGAGACCCGGTTCTCGCCGGATGTCACGCTGGAACAGGATCTGCAACGGCGCGACCTGACGATCAACGCCATCGCCCGGGATCCCGATTCCGGTGCGCTGACCGATCCTTTCGGCGGCGTAAGGGATTTGCACAGCCGCGTGTTGCGGCATGTGTCGGAAGCCTTCGTCGAGGACCCGGTTCGGGTATTACGGGTCGCACGATTCACAGCGCGTTTTGCGCCGCTCGGATTCACGGTCGCACCTGAAACCATCGAGCTGATGCGGACCATCGCGGCGCGCGGTGAGCTGGATGCGCTCGTGCCCGAGCGGGTATGGCAGGAAACGCAGCGAGCGCTCGAGCAGGAAGCGCCGTGGAAATATTTCGAAGTGCTGCGCGAGGGCCATGCACTGCCCGCAGTCTTTCCCGAAGTGGCGGCGCTGTTCGGCGTGCCGCAGCCCGAGAAATGGCATCCCGAGATCGATGCCGGCGTGCATACGCTGATGGTGATCCAGCAGGCGGCGCGCTTCACCGAGGACCCGGTGGTCCGCTTCGCCGCGCTCACGCACGATCTCGGCAAGGGCACGACGCCACGGGAGGAATGGCCGCGGCACATTGCCCATGAGCAGCGCAGCGTCGGACTGATCGAGGCAATGTGCTCGCGATTGCGCATTCCGAACGCGTACCGCGAGCTGGCCGTGCTGGTCGGTCGCTATCACCTGCTCTCGCACAAAGTCGCCGAGCTGCGCACGGAGACACTGCTGGACCTGCTGGAGCACCTCGACGCTTTCCGCCGGCCGGAGCGCTTCGAGCAGTTCATCCTCGCCTGCGAGGCCGACGCGCGCGGCCGCAAGGGATTGGAGGATCGCGAGTATCCACAGGCCGGGCTGCTGCGGCAGGCATATCGACTGACAGCCGGCGTACGTCCCGACGAACAA
>JBDHQY010000199.1:0-5429 GCA_039807315.1 Steroidobacter sp.
ACACGGCGTAACGCACTTGTGACAGACGGTGCAATGGTCGGCGACGTCGGAAAACTCGTCGAAGTGACGGATCGAAACGCCGCGCCGCGTCTGCTCTTCGTACAGGAAGGCTTCGGTCAGCAGCGAGGTGGCCAGGATCTTGTTGCGCGGCGAGTACAGCAGGTTGGCGCGCGGCACGTGGGTGGCGCACACCGGCTTGCACTTGCCGCAGCGCAGGCAGTCCTTGATGGCGTCGGCAATCGAGTTGATGTCCGACTGCTGCATGATGAGCGACTCATGGCCCATCAGATTGAAGCTGGGCGTGTAGGCGTTGCGCAGATCGGCGCCCGGCATGAGCTTGCCGCGATTGAAGCGGCCGTCCGGATCGACCCGCTCCTTGTAGCTGCGGAATTCGGCCGTCTCCGCTTCCGAGAGGAATTCCAGCTTGGTGATGCCGATGCCGTGCTCGCCCGAGATCACGCCGTTCAGGCTGCGCGCGATGCCCATGATGCGCTCGACCGCGCGGTTGGCTTCCCGCAGCATCTCGTAGTCGTCGGAGTTGACCGGGATGTTGGTGTGCACGTTGCCGTCGCCGGCATGCATGTGCAGCGCCACCCATACGCGGCCGCGCAGTACACGTTTGTGGATCTCCTCCGTCGTCTGCAGCACCGGCGCAAACGCACCTCCGACGAACAACCGGCGCAGATGCGAGCGCACCTCGGTCTTCCACGAAGTGCGGATCGAGCGGTCCTGCACCAGATCGAACACGGTGATGTCGGGCTCGTTCTCCACACGCTTGGTGAAATCACCGCGCATCGGTTCGAAGCCCAGCGCGGTCAGCTGCGGCAGCGCATCTTTCAGCGGCGTATCGAGATTGGCATACAGATAACCCCAGCGTGCGCGCGTCGCGGCGATCACCTGCTGAGCTTGTACCTGGCGGTCGCCGATCAGTTCCTGGCGCGAAGCACGCTCCATGTCCGGATCGTCGACCTTGCCCAGCTCCAGCTCGCCGGCGAAATAGCTGGCGAACTGGTCCAGCATGGCCAGCTTGTTCTTGAAGGACAGCTCGATATTGATGCGCTCGATGGCGTCGGTGTAGTCGCCCATGCGCTCCAACGGAATCACCACGTCCTCGTTGATCTTGAAGGCGTTGGTGTGCCGCGCGATGGCAGCCGTGCGTGAGCGGTCGAGCCAGAATTTCTTGCGCGCATCCGCATTGACGGCGACGAAGCCCTCGCCGGAACGCGCATTCGCCAGGCGCACGACTTCCGAAGTGGCACGCGCCACCGCGTTGTCATCGTCGCCGACGATATCACCGATCAGTACCATCTTCGGCAGTGCGCCGCGCTTGGATTTGGTCGCATAACCGACGGCGCGCAGATAGCGTTCGTCCAGATGTTCCAGGCCCGCGAGCTGCACGCCGCTGCTGCGCGCTTCGTTGTCGAGGAAGCTCTTGATCTCGACGATGGAAGGAATCGCATGCCGCGCGTGACCGAAGAACTCCATGCACACCGTGCGGATGTGCTTGGGCATCCGGTGCAGCACCCAGCGCGCCGAAGTGATCAGGCCATCGCAGCCCTCCTTCTGCACGCCCGGCAGGCCGCCGAGAAACTTATCGGTGACGTCCTTGCCCAGGCCGACCTTGCGGAAGCGCCGGCCCTCGATGTCGATCCTGCCGGTATTGAGCACGCGCGCCCGATCAGGAGATTCGCGGCCGTCCTTCCAGACCAGCTCGAACGAAGCCACGTCGACCTCATGGATCTTGCCGCGGTTGTGCGCCAGGCGCGTCACTTCCAGCCAGTTGCCTTGCGGGTCGACCATGCGCCACCAGGCGAGATTGTCGACCGCGGTGCCCCACAGCACGGCCTTCTTGCCGCCGGCATTCATTGCCACGTTGCCGCCGATGCAGGAGGCATCGGCCGAGGTCGGATCGACCGCGAATACGAAACCCGCACGCTCGGCCGCATCCGACACGCGGCGCGTCACCACGCCGGCTTCGCTGTAAATGGTCGGAACCTGGCCTGCAACCTGCGGCAGCTCGGACATTTCCACCGGATCCAGGCGTTCCAGCTTCTCGGTGTTGATGACCGCCGCCATCGGGGTGAGTGGAATCGCACCGCCGGTGTAGCCGGTACCGCCGCCGCGCGGAATCACCGTCAGGCCGAGCTCGATGCAGCTGCGCACCAGCGCCGGGACTTCGTTCTCGGTGTCCGGCGACAGCACCACGAACGGATACTCGATGCGCCAGTCGGTCGCGTCGGTCACGTGAGAGACGCGCGCGAAGGCATCGAAGCGGATGTTGTCGTCGCGGGTATGTCGTTCCAGCTGGCGGCGCGCCCGTTTGCGCAGCTCGGTGACATGCTCGAACTCCCTGGCGAACCTCTCCACCGCCTGACGTGCCGCGCGCAGCATCTCGCCGACCTTGCGGTCACGCTCGGCATCGTTCGGATCGCGCCGCCGCTCGACCTCGTTGAGCCGGTGATGCAACGCTTCGATCAGCAGCCGGCGCCGCTTCGGATCGTCGATCAGATCGTCCTGCAGATACGGATTGCGCTGCACGACCCAGATATCGCCCAGCACCTCGTAGAGCATGCGCGCGGAGCGCCCGGTGCGGCGCTCGGTACGCAGTTCGTCCAGGATCCGCCATACCGGCTCGCCCAGCAGGCGAATGACGATCTCGCGATCCGAAAACGAGGTGTAGTTGTACGGAATCTCGCGCAGGCGCGCCGGCGGCTCGGGGACGACGGCGCCTTGCGACTCGATCGGGTCGAGCGGCAGGGGCAGATTCTGCAAGGGTGTGAGCTCGAAATGGCGAATGGGCGAAGCGAATTGTAGTGGTCCGGACCGGCCTGTAGAAGGCTTGCGGCGATATCTTTGCCGCGCGCCGGCATTTGCCGCTGTTTTCAAGCATGCCTGCAAACCGTCATTTCGAAGCTCCACGACGTCGCTGCCGCGCAGAGCTTGTCCCCGCGCACGCGAACGGGAGTCAATCCGCGCCAGCAAGACGGATTCCCGCCTGCGCGGGAGTGACGACTCAGCACGGCGCGGGCTGGTGACGGCGGACGGATCCACGGCGCTGCCGCGGCATTCGCTTATAGTTCCCTAACCAAATCGCATAAGGATTCGTCCGCAGTGAACATCGAGCTGACTGCCCTGGAAGCGCGCGTCATCGGCTGCCTGATCGAGAAAGCGATCGCCACGCCGGATCAGTATCCGCTGTCCCTGAATGCACTGACCGCCGCCTGCAATCAGAAAAGCAATCGCGATCCCATCATGGACCTGGACGAGCGCACCGTGCAGCAGACCGTCGACGCGCTCATGCGCAAGCACCTGGTCCTGGAGAAGTCCGGCTTCGGCAGCCGTGTACCCAAGTATCAGCATCGCTTCTGCAATACCGGCTTCGGTTCGCCGGATTTCACGCCGCAGGAAACCGCCATTCTCTGTGAGCTGCTGCTACGCGGCCCGCAGACGCCGGGCGAGCTCAGGACCCGCGCCAGCCGGCTGAGCGACTTTCAGGGCGCCGATGACGTGGAGCTGGCCTTGATGAATCTGGCGACGCGCGCGGACGGTCCGTTCGTCGCGCAGCTGCCTCGCGAAGCAGGCCGCCGCGATTCGCGTTATGCGCATCTATTCAGCGGCGATGTGGACATGTCGGAAATCGCCGTTGCGGCGCCGGCAACCGAATCTCGCTTCCGGCCCCAGACCGAACGCATCGAACGGCTGGAAGAGCTGGTGTCGGCGCTGCGCCGCGAGCTCGACGAGCTCAAGGAAAAGCTGGGTGACGCGTAGGGAAGATCCGATTCGCCCCTTCCCGATCATTGCTGCGCGGAACCTGCCCTCGAGCAGACAAGAAACGGCAAACCATTCGAATGCCAGGCATGGATTCCCGCCTCGCTGGCGCGAAGGCAAGCGCTGCAGGAGTCATGAGCGAAGCAGCGCACCCGGGTGCTCCACCGCCATCAATCCTTGCCGTAGCGCCACAGCACACCCATCGCGGGCACCAGCGGTAGCCAGTTGTCGATCTTCCGATCGAGCAGCCACTCGCCGGCCGCGTTCTCGACGGTCGAATATTCGGTGCAGCAGGGATTGGCCCGGGACAGCAGGTTGCTGGCCTCGAGAAACACGTCCAGCTGGCCGCGCGACAGCGTGAAAGTGCGCGTGATGCGAAAATCCAGCGAGTTGAAATCAGCGTAGCGCAGCGCGTTGCGCGGACCGATGACGACCGGTGCTGCACCGGGCCCGGGTGCGGCAGCCAGCGACAACTGCGTGGTCGGCCAACCAGTGTGATAGACATCCGCCAGAGTCACTGCCCACGGACCGCGAGTCCACGCAATGCCGACGCTCATCGCATGGCGCTGATCCCAGCTGCGATACACATTCCTGCCGTCGATCCGATCCTGGGCGCGCGACCATGAATAACCGAACCAGCCGCTCCATGAATCCAGCGGCTGCCAGTTCAACAGCAGCTCGATGCCATCGGCACGAGCGCTGGCCGGTGCGAGCATGACACGATCGAACTCCATCTCCGGCAACAGCGACAGCGGATCGAACAGATTCTCGAAGCGCGGACTCACCTTGCGATACCGCTTGTGATACAGCTCCAGCCGCAGATCCAGGCCGGCACCGAAGCCGTGCTCCAGGCTGAAGATGCTGTGATCGGCCTGCTGCGCCGGATAGAAGCGATCGATGCCGTCCTCCACCTGCAGCTCGTTGATGCCCTGCGACTGATGAAAGCGCCCCCAGCTGGCACGCAATCGTGTCCTGGCGCCCGCGTTGTACAGCACGCTCAGGCGCGGGCTCCATTGTTCTGCATCGTCGGACCCGTCATAGGTCTGCGTGTCCACGCGCAAGCCGGCCTGGAGCGTCCACAGGCGATTGAGCTCGAAGCGGCTGTCCCAATAAGCAGAGAGCTCGTAGCCGTCCGGATGCAGGCTCACGGCGCGCCGCCGTTGCAGCGCCGGCGAGCCTGCAAAAGGGAAATCCGGCTCGAACCGCACGGCGGCGGCATAGCGGTACCCAGCCCATAGACGACGCACTTCGGCGCCGAAGCGATTCGTCACGGCGTCGCTGCGCCATTCGTTGTCGGCCCGCAGGCCGACCACGTGAAACGTCCGACGGTCCAGCACCTGCCCGCTGCGCCGGCCTGGATCGTCGATCCGACCGTGACGGTCGTCGCTCACGGTGGTGTACGAGGCGATGAGGCGGCTGTTCGCGGCTTCGCTCCAGTCGTGCTCGAGCGTGGCCCACAGATAGCTGTTGCTGGATTGGTCATCGGCGCGCTGCGCGCCGGAATCGAGCAGCGCCGTGACCCGGTCGTGCGACAGCAGCGCATTGAACGAAGCACGGGTCGTCTCGCTGAAGGTGTAGCCGAGACGGGCAAAGCCATCGGAGTATTCGGGCCTGCCGAAATCGTTTTCACTGAGCTGCGACAGTTCGCCCAGGTTGGTGCG
>JBDHQY010000200.1:0-5426 GCA_039807315.1 Steroidobacter sp.
ACAGGATCGCCGACACCGCCGACTGGCCCTGCCGGAACAACATCAGGTACATGGTCATCTGCCCAAGCGTGATGCGTGTGGCGATGGCCGAGAGCGCGATCCACGCGTATGCACCGTACAAGGTGCCGGTGCCGATCAGGCCGAGAAAGAATCCCCAGGTGTCGCGCCGCACGGTGAGATCCCGATCTTCCCGGTACAGCTTGCGGAAAATGTTGCGGTAGCGTTCCAGGAACAGCGATCCGAGGCCGAACAGCTTCACTTCCTTGACGTGGTCCTCGCGCGCCAGCAGCGTTTCCAGATACAGCTGCATGCGGGTTTCGGGTGAGCGCCACAGGAACAGGCGGAACGCGTCGCCGGAGAACTTGGCTTCGGCCAGGAAGGCCGGCAGTCCCGCGAGAATCAGCACCACCACCGCCCAAGGCGAGAACTTGATCAGCAGCGTCGCGTAGCTGATCAACGAGACGGCATTCTGGCCGAGCCCGAAAGTGCGCATCACCAGCGACAACGGCCGGCTCGAGGCTTCCCGTCGCGCGCGCGTGAGCTTGTCGTAGAAGTCGGAGTTCTCGAAGTGCGCCAGCTCCAGTGTCAGCGCTTTCTCCAGGATCATGACGTTGACGCGCTGGCCCAGTTGCGCCCGCAGCAGGGATTGGCACAACGAAAGGCCGCGCTGCGCCCCTGCCAGCGCCGCAACCAACGAGCCTTCGATGGCCACCAGCAGCAGCGCATGATGGGTCAGGGCCGATTGCCCCGGGTTGCCGGCGCCGGCCTGGATGGCGGCGACCACGGCATCGACGATCAGCGCTCCGACGTAAGCGACGGCCGCCGGCAGTGCGCCCGCCGCCACCGTCAGCAGCGCGAAGGCAATGCTCAGCGGCTTGCTGGTGGTCCAGACCAGCTCCAGCGCCCGGCGGCTGTATGCGAACACGCCGAGAAAGCCACGAGTGAGCTCGGCTTTTCCCGACGCGGGGGTGCGGCCGCGGGGGCTCATGCGGCGGCAACGGCAGGCTGAAGACGAATCATGGGTCGGTTCAAGGTGTTCTCACCGCTATCCTCATTGCGACATCGTGCCTCATGTCCACCGTTTCTCGATTGCAATGTCGGGGCGCGAGGCTGAGAATCAATCCACATGGCGGCCCGAGTGCGTACCCGGTGGCCGCCACGTCCCCATGATCGGATTGCAGCAATGAGTGGCCCCCAAGACAAGGACAAGCATCCGGATGCGAAACCGACGCCATCCGCCGGCGAGTCCGGTACGGAAAAGCGCTCCGGTCGCGTCGCATTCGACTCGCGCGGCAATCCGGTCTGGGAATGGCAGCTGGAAACCGGCGTCTACAGCCGCGACGTCAGCACTCAGAAGCTGAAGAAACTGGATCTGGGCGACCTGTCCATTGCCGAAACCGCCAGCCACAAGAAGCCGTCAGGCCTGGAGGATCCGCAGCCGCCCGCGGTCACCGGCAGCAAGGAGGGGCTGGCCGGCGGTGGTTTCAATCCCTACGACAATGCGTCGAATGCCGGCGGCGGGTTCAATCCCTACGACAACGCGCGTTCGACCGCGAGCCGCCTCAAGCCTTCGCAGCCGCCTGCCGCGCCGGCACGCAAGCCGACGGATCTGCACAAGCTGGACGCCTGGATCAAGCTGAAACGCAAACTGACGGGCGGCAAGGACGAGAAGTAGGCGGGCCGCGGTTTGAAGGTCAAACGCATCGTCGCCAATCTCGCCACCCCGGACATCGGCAAGGCGCAATCCTTCTACCACGACATCCTCGGCCTGGAGCCGGTCATGGACCATGGCTGGATACGCACCTACGGCTCGGACGCCCGCATGACGGTCCAGGTCAGCTTCGCCGCCGAAGGTGGCTCCGGCACGCCGGTGCCGGACCTGTCCATCGAGGTCGACGATCTGGAAGCCGCCTTGCAGAAAGTCAGACAGGCGCGGCTGCCGCTCGAATACGGCCCGGCCAGCGAGCCCTGGGGCGTGCGCCGGTTCTTCGTGCGCGATCCGTTCGGCAAGCTGATCAACATCCTGCAGCACGAGTGAGCCACGCAGGATCGCCTGCACCAGCAGGCGATCGCGTTGCCCGGATTTGCCGTGATTACTGCGGCGCGTAGATCTGATCGAACACCCCGCCGTCGCCGAAGTGCTCCTTCTGCACTTTTGCCCAACCGCCGAAATCCTCGATGGTCACCAGATTGAGCTGCGGAAACTGCCGGGCGTACCGCGCTGCGACCTGGCTGTCGATCGGACGATAGTAATTGCGCGCGATGATTTCCTGCGCTTGCGGGCTGTAGAGATGCTGCAGATATTCCGTGGCGATCTCGCGGGTGCCGCGGCGCAGCGCCACCTTGTCGACCACCGCCACCGGCGGTTCGGCCAGGATGCTCAGCGAGGGCACCACGATCTCGACCTTGTCCGGGCCCAGCTCCTTGATCGATAGGAATGCTTCGTTCTCCCATGCGAGCAGCACGTCGCCGATGCCACGCTGCACGAACGTGGTGGTCGAGCCGCGTGCGCCGGTGTCGAGTACGGGAACGTTCTTGTACAGCTTGCGCGTGAACTCCTTCGCGCTCGCTTCATTGCCGCCGGGCTGCCGCAGCGCCCAGGCCCAGGCGGCCAGATAGTTCCAGCGCGCGCCGCCCGAAGTCTTCGGATTCGGCGTGATGACGGCAACGCCCGGCTTGATCAGGTCGCCCCAGTCCTTGATGCCCTTGGGATTGCCCTTGCGGACCAGGAACACGATGGTCGAGGTGTAGGGCGAGCTGTTGTGCGGCAGGCGGCTCTGCCAGTTCACCGGCAGCAGCTTGCCGTTGGTGACCAGCGCATCGATGTCGCCGGCGAGCGCCAGCGTCACCACGTCGGCCGGAAGGCCGTCGATCACGGTTCGGGCCTGCTTGCCCGAGCCGCCGTGCGATTGCCGGATCTGTACATCGTCACCGGTCTTGGCTTTCCAGTACTTCGCGAACTCTTTGTTGTAGTCCTCGTACAGCTCGCGCGTCGGATCGTAGGACACATTGAGCAGAGTGACGGACGCCGCATGCGCGATCGGCGTCAACGCGATACCGAGGCCGAGCGCAAACGCGGCAACGCGTCCGGCAAAGCGTTTTGGATTCATGGATTGCTCCTCGAGATGGCTTGCCAATGGATTTCCGATCAGAAGCCGACCGCCAGACGCGTCAGGATGGCCTGGCCATCGCCACGGTCCTGGCCGAGCGCGCTGCCGTCGAACTTGGAATTTTCGTAATTGATCTGCCACTTGAAGTTCTGGTTGAAGTACCAGTTCAGGCCGACCGCGTACTCGGTGACCTTGCGTGGCTGGGTGAGCGGATCGGCGAAGGACAGCGAGCCGCCCTCGAACAAGGCGTTGTCCAGCTTGAGCTGGTTGTAGCGGGCCACGATCTCGAACGCGCCCCAGCCCGGCCGGCCGATGTTGAAGGTGCTGTTCGGAGTGAAGCCCTTGAACGCAGCCTCCTCGCCGGTCAGGTAATACGACAGCGCCAGTTGCCACGCCGAGTTGTCGATGTTGCCGTGGCGCAGACCGCTGGCGGTGTTGCGCGAAATGTCCTGTGATACGCGTACGTATTCGGCCAGCGCACCGAAGCTGCCGATGTAGTAGTAAGCCTGCGGCGTCACGTGCAATCGCTCGCCGTCGAGGTAGACCGCTTCGTTGATGTCGGCCGTTGCGGCGTTGTCGCCGCGGAAGCGGAAGAACGATTGTTGATCCGGCGTGCGATACGCAGACAATCCCGGGTTCTGTGCATTGCCGCCACCGTTCACGTACGTGGCCGCGATGCCGAAGCCCAATCCGCGCAATGCGAAGTTGTCCGAGTTGAGGAACGGCTGGAAGAACACGCGCGCTGCCCAGTCGCGATCATTGTCGAGCTCCACGTCGCCCTGGGAATCCGACGAGCCGCCGTCGACCACGCCGTTGTAGACGCCGATCGAGTAGTTGACGACGCCGCTGGCGATATCGCCGCCGAGCGCCACGCCCAGATCGCGGTTCGGTACCAGAATGGTGGGCAAGCCACGCTCGATGAACTTGAGATCGTTGGCCGAGAGCAGGCGCTCCAGCCCCACCGGGACCTTGAACTTGCCGGCGCTCAGCTGCGCCCAGGATTTGAAGCGGATGGCGCCGAAGGCATCGAGGATGATGCTCTTGCCGCCGGCGAAGTCGGGCGTGAAGCGGAAGTCGAAGATGCCGTTCAAGGTGCCTTCGAGAGTCGGGCGCACCCGTCGCAACAGCCAGGTGTCCGACGCATCGGACGCGATATCGTCGAGGAAGTAGCGCCCGTCGTAGTGCAGCGTGCCGCGCAGCTTCACGACGTTCGCGCCATCCGCTGACTGGAAGCTGAAGCCCTTCGGTCCCGCCTTCACCACTGCGTTCGACGCTGCTGCGGTTTGTGCCGCTTCGTCGTTCAGCTCCAGCCTGCGCTCCAGAACCTTGATCTGCTGTTGCTGAGATTCCAGCTGGGCGCTATTCGCCGTCGAACCCGCTGCATCGCGCTGCTCCAGCCGCTGCTGCAGCTCCTTGAGCTGACGTTCCTGGGCGTCGAGACGCTGGCGCAGATCGGACAATTCATCCGCGTGCACGCCCATCGTCGTAAGGCAGAGCAGCGCGGTGATGCTGGCTGACAGAATCTTCGAGCCCGCGCCGGCGCGGGCCTGTTGTCGTTCCACCGAACTCATACGCCACCCTCGTTGCCGAATCCCAGGCGCCGCTGGCGCCATCGTGATGCGGCATGCTAGGGCGCGGCCCGGTAGGGGGTCAGTCGAGCGACAGTGACAAATGGGTTGCCGCGGACGAAAGCCGGTGAAAGTTCAGGACCGGCGGCATGTTGCGGCCGAACAGCGTCGATGCCCGGATGGACACGGTCATTTCACCGGCAATCTCACGTCCGCGAACAACGCCGAGACGTCTGCCGACGTGCTCGTCGCCATGGCGCGATCTACCAGTCGGCGGTTCAGGTGCGGCGCGAACAGTTGCAGGAACTCATACATATAGCGACGCAGCAGGCCGCCGCGCGAGAAGCCGATCCAAGTGGTGTGGGTGGGGAACAAGTGCGACGCGTCGATGGCAACCAGGTCGCGATCCTCGCGAGCATCGACCGCGACGTCGGCAACGATTCCGACTCCGAGTCCGAGACGCACGTAGGTCTTGATCACGTCGGAATCCCGCGCCGTAAGTGCCACGTTCAGCGTGAGGCCGGCGCGCGCGAACATCTGTTGCAACGACGACGGACCGGTGAAGCTGAAGACATAGGTGACGATGGGATAAGTCGCGAGCTGTCTCAAGGTCGGCTTCTTGATGGCCGCCAGCGGATGATCGAGCGGCACCACGATGTGACGATGCCATTGATAGCCGGGCAGCAGCACCAGGCTGTCGAACAGTTCTTCCGAGCCGGTGGCGATGGCGAAATCGATGCGGTCGAGT
>JBDHQY010000201.1:0-5405 GCA_039807315.1 Steroidobacter sp.
CGTTTCATGCAGATCCTTCGGCCCGGCTTGCCGCTTCCGGAGCCCGCCAGCACGGGGCCGTCGCTCGCGGGGAAGTGTCTGTGCAGCGGCTGCTTGGGGTAAGATTCCAAGGCTATTGCGCCTGTGGGGGCACCGAAATCGAGATGAGTCAAGACAACTCGCCGAACAATACCCGTGAAGATCTGCGCCGCGCCGCGCTTGCCTATCATGAGCTGCCCACCCCCGGAAAACTCTCGGTCACTGCCACCAAGCAGATCACCAATCAGCGCGACCTGGCCCTGGCGTACTCGCCCGGCGTCGCGGCCCCCTGCGAAGAGATCGTCGCCGATCCGCTCAACGCCTTCCGTTACACCGCGCGGGCCAATCTGGTCGCGGTGATCACCAACGGCACCGCGGTGCTCGGGCTGGGCGCCATCGGCCCGCTGGCGGCCAAGCCGGTCATGGAAGGCAAGGCGGTACTGTTCAAGAAATTCGCCGGCATCGACGTGTTCGACATCGAGATCGATGCGCGCGAGCCGGACAAGCTGGTGGAAGTGATCGCCGCGCTCGAGCCCACCTTCGGCGGCATCAACCTCGAGGACATCAAGGCGCCGGAGTGTTTCGAGGTGGAGCGCAAGCTGCGTTCGCGCATGAAGATCCCGGTATTCCACGACGACCAGCACGGTACTGCCATCATCGTCGGCGCCGCGGTCGTGAACGGGCTGTACGTGATCGGTAAGCGCATCGAAGAGGTGAAGCTGGTGGTCAGCGGCGCCGGTGCCGCGGCGCTGGCCTGCGTCGATCTGCTGGTGGATCTGGGCCTGCCGATCGGCAACATCTGGCTCACTGACCTGGCCGGCGTGGTGTACCGCGGACGCAAGGAGCTGATGGACGAGGAGAAGGAGCGCTTCGCCCAGGAAACCGAGCAGCGCACGCTCGCCGAAGTGATCGCGGGTGCGGACATTTTCCTCGGCCTGTCGGCAGGCAATGTGCTCAAGCCGGAAATGCTCGAGCGCATGAACGCGCATCCGCTGATCTTCGCGCTGGCGAACCCGGCGCCGGAGATCCTGCCGGAAGTCGCCAAGGCCGCGCGCAACGACGCCATCATCGCCACCGGCCGCAGCGACTACCCGAACCAGGTCAACAACGTCCTGTGCTTCCCGTACATTTTCCGCGGCGCGCTCGACGTGGGCGCGACTACGATCACCCGGGCGATGGAGATCGCGACGGTGCGCGCGATCGCCGACCTGGCGCGGCAGGAGCAGAGCGACATCGTCGCCAGCGCCTACAACCTCGAGGATCTGTCGTTCGGTCCGGAATACCTCATCCCGAAACCGTTCGATCCGCGCCTGATCGTCAAGATCGCGCCCGCCGTGGCAAAGGCGGCGATGGAATCGGGCGTGGCCACGCAGCCCATCGAAGATTTCGATGCGTACGTGCAGAAGCTGCAGCGTTTCGTCTATCACAGCGGCACGTTCATGAAGCCGGTGTTCACTGCGGCGCGCCTGATCCCGCCGGAGCGCTCGCGCATCATCTTCGCCGAGGGTGAGGAGGAGCGGGTGTTGCGCGCCGCGCAGATCATGGTCGACGACAACATCGCGCGGCCGATCCTGGTCGGCCGTCCGTCCGTCATCGAGCATCGGCTCAAGCGTTATGGGCTGCGGCTCAAGCCGGATGAGGACTTCCTCATCGTCAATCCGGAGCGCGACGAGCGCTACGCCGAGTATTGGGAGGAATATCACCGCCTGATGGGGCGTCGTGGCATCAGGGCCCAATACGCCAAGCTGGAGATGCGCCGGCGCTCCACGCTGATCGCCACCATGCTGCTGCGCAAGGGCGAAGGCGACGGCATGATCTGCGGCACCATCAGCACCACGGCACGCCACCTGCGTTACATCGAGAATGTCATCGGGCGCGCGCCTGGCGCCACCGTCTATGCCGGAATGAACGCGCTGCTGCTGCCGAACCGGCAGGTATTCCTGGTGGATACGCACGTCAACCTGGATCCCACGGCTGAACAGATCGCCGAGATCACCCAGGCCGCGGCGGTCTGCGTGCGGCGTTTCGGTATCGAGCCGAAGGTGGCGCTGCTGTCGCACTCCAACTTCGGTACCAGCGATTCGCCATCCGCACTCAAGATGCGGCGCGCGCTGCAGATCATCCGGGAACAGGCGCCGGAACTGGAAGTGGACGGCGAGATGCACGGCGATTGCGCGCTGGACGAGACACTGCGCAAGTCCGCGCTGCCGGACACGACCCTGCATGGCCCGGCGAACCTGCTGGTGTTCCCGGACCTCGATTCCGCCAACATCGCCTACAATCTGCTGAAGACCGCTGCCGGCAACAATGTCACCATCGGCCCGATGCTGCTGGGCTGTGCCAAGCCGGTGAACATCCTCACGCCGTCGGCCTCGGTGCGGCGCATCGTCAACATGACGGCGCTGACGGTGGCGCACGCCAACACCAATCGATAACGAAGCGGCCTCGGGTAGCACGGTCGGGGGCGTCGTCATTCCCGCGCAAGCGGGAGTCCATCGGCCGAGTCGGATGGATTCCCGGCCTGGCCTACGCGAGCAGGGCGAGAAGTCGGGTGAGTTTGTGCGGGCCGCTCACTCCTGCTTCCGGATCCGGTCCGGGAAATACTGTTTCACCGGGCGCACCTCGAACACGCTGTCGATGCTGGGCAGCGAGCGGGCGATCTCGACGGCGGCTTCGAGCGTCTCGCAATCCACGATGTAGAAGCCGAGCAGCTGCTCCTTGGTTTCCGCGAACGGGCCGTCGGTGACGAGCGGCTGGCCTTCGCTCCGCACCTGCACCGCGGTGCCGGTGGGCATCAGCCGCACTGCCGGTCCGAGACGGTTCTGCGCTACCAGTTTTTCATGCAGGCGCAGGTGCTGGGCCATGTGCGCCTGATCCTCGGCCGGCGTCATGGCATCGACCTTGTCTTCAGGCGCGTAGATCAGGATGGAATAGAGCACGAACGGTCTCCTCAATGTTCGCTGCTGCCGTGTGCGGCACGGCGCGCCGTGACGGTGGCGCTCGGGTGACATTTTCATCCGCCTGCTGGCAGACTGGCGCGGACTCTACAGCGGATGCGCCGTCATGCTGAAAAAAACGCACCCGCCGCGTCGTGAAGGAGGATCTGCGATGAAAGCGAACACGGACTACGACCTGCTCGTGATCGGGGCCGGCTCCGCCGGTGTGCGTGCCGCGCGGGTGGCGTCCGGCCACGGCGCGAAAGTGGCGGTCATCGAGGAATATCGGATTGGTGGCACCTGCGTGATTCGCGGCTGCGTGCCGAAGAAATTGCTGGTGTACGGCGCGCATTTCGCCGAGGACGTCGATGACGCGCAGCGTTTCGGCTG
The DNA here is from genome assembly GCA_039807315.1 of Steroidobacter sp. GTDB lineage: Bacteria > Pseudomonadota > Gammaproteobacteria > Steroidobacterales > Steroidobacteraceae > Steroidobacter. The sequence continues at coordinate 3,345 of JBDHQY010000201.1, forward strand.
GCATTTGCAGGGCGCGAAGTTCGATTGGCCCACGCTGCGCGACAACGTGCTGGCCGAAGTCACGCGACTGAGTGGCCTGTATACCGGGACACTGGCCAGCCATGGCGTCGAGATGCTGCACGGCCGTGCGCTCGTGACCGGGCCGAGCAGCGTCGTGGTCGATGGACGCGAACTGACGGCTCGAGTGATCCTGATTGCAACCGGTGCGCGGCCGTACGTGCCGGATGTGCCGGGCGCCGAGCTCGGCATCACTTCGAACGAGGCATTTCATCTGGACGCCTTGCCACAACGGATCGTGATCGCGGGCGGCGGTTATATCGCCAACGAGTTTGCCGGTGTCTTCAACGAACTCGGTGTCAAGGTGACGCTGGTGAATCGCTCGGATCAGATCCTGCGCGGCTACGATGACCAGATCCGCGACCGCCTGTTGCAGCTGTCGGCGACCAAGGGCATCCAGTTCCTGTTCAATTCGCCCATCGAGCGCGTCGCGAAGCAGCGCAGCGGCTTGCTGACCGTGGAGATGGCGACGGGCATTGCCGTGGAATGCGAAGTCGTCATGTTCGCCAGCGGGCGTGTGCCGAATACCGAAGGACTGGGGCTGGAGAGTGCCGGCGTCGAGCTCGATGCCAAGGGCGCCGTGCGCGTGGACGAGCAGGGTCGCTCGACCTGTCCGTCGATCTACGCCGTCGGCGATGTGACCAATCGCGTGCAGCTCACGCCGGTAGCCATTCGCGAAGGACAGGCTTTCGCCGACTCGGTGTTCGGCGGCAAGCCCGCCAAGGTCGATTACGACTGCATCCCCTCGGCCGTGTTCAGCCATCCGCCGCTCGCCGGCGTCGGCATGACCGAAGCGCAGGCTCGCAACAGGCTCGGTGCGGTCAAGATATACACGGCGGATTTCCGGCCGATGAAGAATGTGCTCGCCAATCGCAACGAGCGTGCGCTGTACAAGGTCGTGGTCGATGCGACGACCGACCGGATCGTCGGCGCCCACATGATCGGCCCGGACGCGCCGGAGATCCTGCAGATCATGGCGGTGGCGGTGAAGGCCGGCCTGCGCAAGGCACAGCTGGATGAATGCGTGGCGATCCACCCCACCATGGCTGAGGAATTGGTGCTGCTGAAGTAGGGCGCCTTCGCGCCGTCCGCTCATCGGTATCGCACACCAGGCTCGCCTTGCCGGCTACGCCGGCGTGGTGCCGGGGAATGTCCGGCGAAAACAAGGCTGAGCGATCGGCTGTCTTGCATTTCGTGCGGCCACGGCGGTGATCGTTCGAGTCCGTAGGGAACGCCTGGCGGTCCCGGCGCATTCCGGCAATCTCGACCGAGCGTTTCCGTGCCATCCGGGAGAACCGCCATGAAGATCGCTGTGTTCGTCGGCAGCCTGCGCCGGGATTCCTACAATCGAAGACTGGCCCGCGCCGTGGAAAAGCTGGCGCCGGCTGGTTTCGAGTTTCAGCACATCCGTATCGATGATCTGCCGCTGTACTCGCAGGATTTCGATTCCGACTATCCGCCGAGCGCGCGCCGGCTGAAGCAGCAGGTCGAGGCGGCCGATGCGCTGTTGTTCGTCACTCCCGAATACAACCGTTCCGTGCCGGGCGTGCTGAAGAATGCCATCGACATCGCCTCGCGACCGTGGGGCACCAATTCCTTCGCGCGCAAGCCCGGTGCGGTGATCGGTGCTTCGATCGGTTCGATCGGTACGGCGCTGGCGCAGCAGTGCCTGCGTGGCTCCATGGCGTACCTCGATGTGCCGCTGCTGGGTCAGCCCGAAGTGTTCATCCATTTCACCGAGGGCTTGATCGATCCCGCCGGCCACATCAACAACAAGAACACGGAGAAATTCCTGCAGGGTTTCGTCGACCGCTACATCGACTGGATCACGCATCTCAAGGCGTAAGCGTGAGTTCGTCGGCAAGCGGTCGACCGGTCGAGCGGTACTGCATCGACCGCGCGTTCCTCAGAGCTTGTGCGTCGACAGCAGCAGGCTGGTCTCGGTGTTGGAGATGCCTTCGATGGTGCGAATCCGTGCCAGCACCCGGTCGAAGGCTTCGAGGC
>JBDHQY010000202.1:0-5403 GCA_039807315.1 Steroidobacter sp.
GCCCCAGCAAATCCCCTGCATCCACGTCGCGAACATCTTCCACTCTGGCGTAACCGGCAAGAATATCCCCATAATCCGGTACGATTTGAACCAATATCGACAATGGCTCGATCGCTTTGAGAATTTCCTGCCTGCGTCTGCGCGTCTGCGACGGCAAAGCCAGCAACACCGCCACCACACCCTCGTCGCCAATCAGATCCGGTAACGACTGGAGCGGGAATACTTCAAGCCCATTGATGGTGCTGTCGTGCAGCGATTCGTTGTCGTCGATGAAAGCCACTGGATGGTATCGACCGCTGCGAACCAGGCCCGTCGCCAATTGAACGCCCGCCGCCCCAGCACCATAGATCACCACTCGCTGGGTGCCGTTTGGCCAGCGGAAGTTCAGCAATCCGCGAACGACAAACCGTGTGCCGCCCACGTATATTAAAGCAAACGCCCAATAGATGGGTAAGGCGCCGACCGGAACCGTGCGATTCGGCCATACCAGCGCGATGACAGACAGAAGAACCACGGAGGCACTAACTCCAGCAACCACCGTGAGCACCGCCCTTGGCCCGAGGTAGCGGACGACGGCACGATAAAGTCCCATGCGCACGAACACTGGAACGCTGGTGACGAGCACCGCAACGTAAATCCACTCAGTGCCGATGACAGTATGGTTGACTGTGCCCAGGCGTAGCGTGATCGCCAGCCAGAGCACAAGCGGGATGCCGAGCGCATCCGCCACCACCATCAGGATTCGTTTCTGCGAGCGAGGCAAGTGGGCAAGCTTCTGGGTAAACTGCTCGATCCACTTCGGCATGGACTCCGTCACTCACGCGCTCCTTGATATTGGCAATGGCTGCGATTGTGGGCGCATGGAGCCCCGCTGCCGACGACGCACTTCACCCGACACACGGTATCGTCTAGCTAGTACGCGCTGGCCCTCATAAACACGCACAACTCCTTAGACAATTGGGAATTTTCGCAGAAGTGTAGCAAGTTTGCACCGACTCTAATTGGCGACGGTCAACGAAATAGGGGGCTGTTCGAGTGCTCAATGCTCCGCACGCCGCGTGCCCTTGCAACGTCATGAACGATACGCCCGGAGAACTTATCGTCAGAATCGATACTGCCGACCGCGATCCCATCGAACAATCGCGACTGCATCCAGCCAGCCCCAACTGACAAAATTCGCAAAGCGGCGCAGTTGAGCGCGGCAGAAATGACGGCAATCTGCAAAGATAATTAACAGGTGCCTTCGCCCGCGAAACGTTTCCCTGACTCCTTGTCTAGAACGAGTCCTTGGGGATGAGACGCGCACATTATCTCCGTGTCCGTATAATACAAATGAGTCAGATTATCTTTTGTCGTATGCTCGACACATATGGCGCGTAACTCAAGGCACCAAAGAATAATTATAGAGTTAAACAAAATGCCACAAGAAACATTGACCAAGCACTCTCGCCTGCTTACCTGACTAGTGTCCCACAATATGAATGACTCCAAGGATGCAACAGGTGCCATCCAGGCTAACGGGTTCGCAGTCGGGCCCCGTCCATCGCGCAGCAAGAGCGGTTCAGCGGCGGAATTCCGGCGGACGCTTTGGCTGCTGCTGGCCGCCGCATGCCTGCATCCGACAACAGCCAGCGCCTATATCGACCCCAACCTGGGGGGACTACTTTTCCAGTGGCTCGCGCCGCTGTTTGCGCTGTTGGTCGCGTTCTGGAGTCGCCTCAAATTCGTGGCCCGACATCTGGTGGACAGACTGCGCCGTAAGCTGACCCGCAATCCTTGATCATGCCGTTCAAGCGAGTCGCGGTCCTTCTGCTTTGCGTCTACCTGCCCTTGGCATGGGTGGACTATTTGTTTGCTGTCGCCCGCTTCGCGTCGCCAGCGGACATCGCCAGCCTGATGCTCGCAAGCATCATCGCTACGCTGGCGCTGGCCCTGGTTCTCTGGAGCAGCATCGCCGGCTTCGTCAAACTGACCGCAGCGGTCTTCACCAAGCTCGATCAGCAGCGGCTTGCCACAGGCATTCTTGCTATATTCGTCGCGGCTGCGACAGGATTGGCGCTGACGAAATGGCTGATGGGGTTCGGCATTCCGGCGCCGCGCCTCGTGACAGTGCCGATTATCACATTGGCGTGTATCGGCTTCGGACTCTCGAGCCGCACCGTGTATATCGATGCACTCGAGCGCATAACGCAGAACGCTTGGCAAATCATGCGCTATCCCATCGCGCTGGTCGTCATTGCGAGCGTGGTTGCCGCCGGATTCGGCTTGCTGCACAGCGGTAGCGACAGCGGCGCCGCCTCTGCTACGAGCGGTGGAACGCGCAAGTCAGTTCTATTGGTAACCATCGACACATTTTCCGCCACCCGCTCGAACCTCTACGGCGCAGCCGAAACAACTACACCGTTCTTGCAGAGCTTCGCTTCCGAGGCCACGGTCTTCGATCTGGCGATTGCATCCTCGAATTTCACCGCGCCGACGGTCGCATCCGTCCACACCGGTCAATATCCTTGGACGCACCGAATAGCCGGCCAGCAGGGCTACTTCCGCGCACCGCCCTCTACGCTCGCCTCGACGCTGCATAACAACGGCTATCGCACGGCATTTTTCAACGCGAACTGGTGGGCCGATCCGCGTCACACGCGATCGCAGCAGGGCTGGCTGGATATGTCCGGTCCATACCAGGCTGTGCCAACTCCCCGCTGGAGGACGTACTGCTCCATGCCAGCGTGCGACACCGTGCGACTCGCCGCAGTCCCGCCATTTGCGCATTTGAAGGACATGTATGAGCTGGGGCTGCGACGCTTCGGCCTGCTCGAAACGATACATTATCCATCCGAACCGATCTTCAACGACGCGAGGACCTGGATCGCCGCGCACGCACAAAGCGACGAACCCGCATTCGTCTGGGTGCACATATTCGGCCCGCACGACCCGTATTTGTCGCCGCAGCCGTTCCTTTACTCGATCCTGCCCTCTCACGAACTCGACACGGCCAACGAGCTGATGTCGCAGCAGCTATACATGTTCTCCCACACCAGTCCGGAGCAGGTGCACAAGCTCGAAGCGCGCTACAAGGAGGCGCTCAAGTACGCGGACAAGAACCTGGAAATCTTCCTCAAAGACCCCGCGGTCGCCGAGTTCGCCAAACGCAGTGTCGTCGTAATCACCGCCGATCACGGCGAGTCGTTCGAGAGAAACTTCCTCGGCCACACCGGCCCGTTGCTGACACAGTCGCTGATCCACGTGCCTCTGGTGATTCGAGCGCCGGGGTTGCCGACAGGTGGACGCATTGCATTTCCAGTCAGTCAAACCGACATATTTCCAACCATACTGGACCTCGCGGGCCTTGCCTTGCCGACGACCGCGGACGGCGTCTCGCTGGCGCCGGCGCTCGGCGGCGCACCCTATTCCGAACGCCACATCTTCTCGATGAATCTCGAACAGGTTTACGCTCATTCGCCATTGCTCGACCAGCCCTGGTCGGTTGCGCTAGTCGACTGGCCCTGGAAATTCGTCGCGTACAACAAACATCCCAATCAGCACGCCGAGCTGTATGACTTGCGCGACGACCCGGACGAATCACGGAATCTGGCTGCGCAGCGCCCTGACCTGGCGCAGAAGTACGGACGCCTGATTCGCGAGGCGTTGCCTGCCAATGAATGAACCGTCATCTTCATGCCAGCTGCTCGGGCTGCACTCGCCGGCGTGGACCGCGATCAAGAGTCTGCTGGCAAGCAGCGGTATCCAAGTCCCACTGGGCGTACGCCTGCTGTATGGCTGGCGCAGCCGCATCCATTCGCTGACCTGGCAAGTACAGCCGCGTAGCGAAACACAGCAGGAACTGCCAGTCGCCCTGCTTGCTTGCGGCTTCTGGCGCAGCGGCACAACCCTGCTCCACGAATGCCTCGCCAACGACGATCGTTGGCGCGCCCCGACGACGCAGGAGTGCATGAACCCAGGGCAGCCTGCGGTTCACAGCACCGGCAAGGCAGCGCGACGACCGATGGACAATCTGGTAATCGCGTCCGATTCGCCTCAAGAAGACGAATTCGGATTGCTCTCGCTCGGGGCGCCCTCCTTCTATCGCGTGCTGCTGTGTCCGGGAGCCTGGCGTCGACTGGCCGACGAGCTGGCTGCCGGTTCCGGCGCGGAATCCTGGGGCGAGCGCGAACGCATCATGCGTGAGTTCTTCGGCATGCTGCAGCTACGCGACAATCGCCCACTCCTGCTCAAGTCGCCGACGCATTCCTATGCGTTGCCGCGGCTGATGGCCTGCGCTCCGAACGCCAAAGCCGTGATCGTGATTCGCGACTGGCGCCAGCTTTGGCCGTCATGCATGCGGATGTGGGAAGCGATGTTCCGGCTGTACGCGCTCGGTCCGTGGACCCGCACAGACATCGCCGATCTAACCCTCGAGACTTATCGCCAGTACGCACAGCTGCTCAAGACGCAACTATTCAACATCGCCGACGAGCGCATCGCGGTGATTCGGTATGAAGATCTAGCGCGCCTACCGGTTGAGACATTGATACGCGTCTATCGGAAGTTTGGGTGGGAATTCCCCGAGTCGATCCGCGAGCACGTGCGCAATCTGGTCGAATCCACGCGCCCGGATCGCCAGGGCCGCGCCGCTTCGGATCCCGCTGAACCGGCCCGGACTGCCGAGCTTCTTGCGCGCTCGTTCGCGGAAATCTGCGAAGCTACTGCACCATACTTGGTGGCGCCCTGAGAGCGCCATTACGGAGCATCGGCGTGTGGTCCGCCGCGGTGTCGAGCCAGCCATCCTATGAGTGAAAGTGACCACTTCGCAGAATCGGCGCAATGCCGCCCCTGCGAAAATCGAGTGAACCCGCACGCGTAGGGGCGCCGGTCATGGCTAGGTGTTTGCTGTACTGGCCCAGTATTCTCCCGTGCGCTATAGAACTTCCTTCTTGTCTGGCGACCAGTCTCGGTCCCGCAGAAGCAGTCGTGACGCTTCACTGGAAACTCAAAGCGATGATGCAGAACGCCATCGCGCTGCTGCCCTCCTCTGCGTCCTACGCTGCGTACTACTGGATGCAGCGGAATTTCGGTGCGTTGCGGCAAATGGATCCAATGGACAGGCTCTGTTACGGCGTAGAGATATGGAAGCGCTTGCGCAGGCAAGGACGTGATCCCGCGGACGGCGTGTTCTTCGAGGTAGGTACCGGGAGAGTGCCTCTCGTGCCGCTTGCCTATTGGCTGCTAGGGGCGAACAAGACGATTACGGTGGACTTGAATCCGTATGTGAAGGACGAATTATTTGTAGTAGTTCCGACCCGATCTGACAGTTACCCGGTTCTCCGGTCAGTGGCTGTCAGATGAAGTTACGAGATCACCTTCTCCCGACAGATTCGTTTGCCGTCCTCGAACGTCGCCATCGGC
>JBDHQY010000203.1:0-5398 GCA_039807315.1 Steroidobacter sp.
AGTGCGAGTAGTCGAGCCGTTCGGCCAGGCTGGTCTCGGTGTCATCCAGGTCGGATATGAGATCGTCCGGCGGCAGTGCCTCGTGCCGGTTGCGCCGCCGCACCTCGTCGAGCGCGAAGTTGCGGCCGACCAGGATCAGCCATGCAGCGGGATCGCGCGGCGGACCGTTGACCGGCCAGCGCTTGAGCGCCCGCAGGCAGGCTTCCTGGAAAGCCTCCTCGGCGGTATCCAGATTGCGGAAGTAACGCAGCAGGGCGCCGATCGCCTGGGGGCGGGCGGAGGTCAATGCCGCATCGATCCACCGGATGTCGGTCACTGGCCGAGGCTTCCTGGAATGAACGTGTGGATCGGCCGGATCTCGAGCGTACCGCCTTCCTGCGCGAATGGCCGCGCCACCTCGGTGGCTTCTTCCAGCGAGGCGCAGTCCACCACGTAGAAACCGAGCAACTGCTCCTTGGTTTCGGCGAAAGGGCCATCGAGCACCAGCGGCTGGCGGCCGATGCGCAACGTGGCTGCGGTACGGGTTGGCATCAGACGCGCCACCGGCCCGAGCTTGCCCTGTGCCGCGAGCTGTTGTCCGGCGGCCGCATGCGCGGCCATGACCGCATCGTCCTGCTCCCGGGTCCAGGTCGCCACCAGGGACTCACGGTGGTAGCAGAGGATGGCGTAGAGCATCGCAGTTCTCCTGTATCGAGCGCCGGACAGCCGAGTATGCCGATCTGCGAACGATTACCGGAAGCCGGCAAAGATCCGGGCGGCGGTGGCGAAACATGCTGGGCACGTGGGCATCTCCCGGGATTGTCCCGCTGGGATTACCTACAAGACGTGCGAGCCGGGAGGGAACCGACATCCGTCTGGTCTGACGATTCGCGCTCGCCGCGACCGGCGTCGGGTCGGTGCCTTCGCGGGCTTCAGGCGAGAACAGCGATCACTGCGATCCCTTGGAGTGATCAACGAGCGCGGTTGTGATGGTGCGGTTTGCAAGACTGCAGCCACAGTGCGGCGACGTGCAGGTTATCTTCGGCAGCGAGGCGCATCTCGCGCCACGCGGCCTTTCGCTCCTCCGCTCATCGGCGATATCCCGGGGCGTTGCGGTACGTACCGATCGGCCGTCCCGGGGACTAGTTGCGCGGTGCGTCGTCCGGATCACTGCCCGAGAACTGGATCGGCTTCGCGCCCGTGACCGGGCCGATCTGCGCCCGTGTGCTGACGTAAAGCTCGACCTCGCGCTCGAACTTGAGCGGGCCGGAGACCACCGCGTCCGGACCGATGACGATCCTGGGGGCGCGGCGTGCGCTGCGGTTGAAAAGGCCGAAGGAGGGCTTCTCGACCAGGATGCCGCCTTCCACGCGCGAGCCGGGGCCGACCGTGATATCGCCGTTGACGGTTTTGATTCCGCCGCCGACGTGGCTGGATTCCAGCGTGATCCTGCCGTTCACGTTCGACAACCGGCCGCCGACGTCCGAGCCCTTGGTCAGCGATATGGCGCCACTCACGGCGGAGACATCGCCGCTGACCTGCACGCCCTCGGCAAATCTGAGCGCGCCGTTCACGGTATTGATGGAAGAGACCTTGGCCTGCGTACCCACGCGCATGCCGCCGTTCACGCTTTCCAGGCTGCCGGCAGTGGTGCGCTCGCCCAGTTCGATGCTGCCGTTCACGGTCTTGACATTGCCGACCGTGGCTCCGGCCTCGACCTGGATCGAGCCATTGACGCTCGTCACGTCGCCCGCCGGCTGGTCCGCGGCTACCCTGATCGAGCCGTTGACCTTGGAAATATCGGCGGCGCCGGCCGCGAGCGGCAAGCAGGCGAGCAGGGCGATCAGATAACGTGTCATCGGGGTCTCCTGGGAATCGGTATTGCTGTGCGGTTCGTGTGCTTTGGATGCGGCAGTGCGCGCCAGGGTTGCAACGGGGGTTGCATCGGTGCGCCGGCAGGCGCGCGCGATGCCATCGACTTCGTGTATGTTTGCTGCCCCAGACTCCCGTTGCAGTTATCGGAGATTGCATGAAGCTTTATTACAGTCGCGGCGCCTGCTCGCTGGCTCCGCACATCGCGCTTTACGAAACCGGCCTGCCGTTCACGGTGGCACGTACCGACACCAAGACCAAGTTGCTGGAGGACGGCACCGACTTCCGCACCATCAACCCCAACGGTTACGTGCCGGTGCTGGAGCTGGACAGCGGTGAGCGACTGACCGAAGCCGGCGTGATCCTGCAGTACATCGCCGACCAGAAGCCGGCCGCCGGGCTCATTCCGGCCTTCGGCACCCTGCCGCGCTACCGCGTGCTGGAATGGCTGACCTTCATTTCCTCGGAAGTGCACAAGGGTTTCAGCCCGCTGTTCCGGCCGACCACGCCCGAGGATTACAAGCCCATCGTCAAGGAGCAGCTGGCGCAGCGGCTCGGGTACGTGAACGAGCAGCTCGCCGGCAAGCAGTTTCTGCTGGGCGATCAGTTCACCCTCGCCGACATCTATCTGTTCGTGGTCTTGAACTGGTCGCGTGCCGTGAGCGTGGACTTGAGCGGGTTCTCCAACATCCAGAAATTCCAGGAGCGTGTGGCGCAGCGCCCGGCGGTGCAGTCGGCGTTGAAGGCGGAAGGCCTGATCAAGTAAGCGGCGCCGATGGTCAATAACGAGAAGCAGCGCCGGCGCCTGGCGGCATCGACGATCCGGAGAGCCTGACATGGCGCTGCCGGGCACGGACACCCTCTCGCACGTCGCCAGCCTGGCGCAGGTCATTCAGCTCGCCGTCGCTCCGGTGTTCCTGCTCGCGGGAGTCGGAGCGACGCTGAATGTGCTGGCCACCCGCATCGGTCGCATCATCGATCGCGCGCGCATCATGGAGGAGCGGCTGGCCTCGGCCTCACCGGAATTGTCCACGGAGCTGCACGAGCGACTGCGTGTGCTCTCCAGGCGCGCCACCTTGATCAATCGCGCGATCTCGCTGTGCGTGCTCTGCGGTTTGCTGGTGTCGCTGGTGGTGGCTGCCTTGTTCATCAGCTCTTCGCTGCGTATCGATCTGGCGGCGCCGATCGCGATTGCGTTCGTGGTGGCGCTGCTCAGCCTGGCTGCCGCGCTGGTGTATTTTCTGCGCGAAGTGTTCATTGCGACTCGTTCGCTGACGTTTGGCGGCGTGCGCGTGCGCAAATAGTCGCCAAACAATGACAGCTATGTGCCAAACGTGTCAGTCGTGCCGCGTGCGCGACTGACCCGCGCCATTTCCGTGATCCATTCCTCAACCCGCTCTCGGGTTGGAGCGGCAATATCGCGGCTTCGAGGAGCGAGCGAATGTCGGAATCCCGATCGGAAATCATTGTTCAACCCGATGCGTATCACGTCGCGCGCGACGGCTCCCTGCTGATCGCCGAGCTGAACGCGGCGCTCGCCATCTGCGTCTACGACGACACCCAGCCGGTCGCTGGGCTGCTGCATCTGCGCTATGTCGCGACCAGCAATGATCAGCCGCTCGATCTCACCGACAACACGCTGAGCTCTAACCTGCTGCTCATGGATCGCTTCTGCAAGGAGCTGCGCTCCGCCGGCGCGCGCAAGCAGAGCTGGCGCGTGCATATCCATGGGCACACGCCCATGACGCCCGGCATGGACGGTCCCGCCGCGACCGTGCTCGATCTCGCCAAAGCCTATTTCGCCGATGGACGCCTGCCGGTGGAGTGCAAGGAGACCGTCGCGCCGCTCGGCCTGGTCGTGCGGCTTGATTCCCACGAAGGACGCATCTGGGTTGCCGGCATGCCCGACTCCGCCGCCGCGAAGTCCGCGGCACCCGTCGCCTGAATCCTCGCGGTTCGCAGTTGCGGCGCTCGGTTCAGGGCCGAGCCCATCGTTGACGCTGTCATCTTCGCGGGACTATCGTCGTCGCGGGAAGAACGCGGCCTATCCTGCGGAGAATTGGCCGAGCAAAAAGGCGTAAGGCAGCGGATAGGGTGATGAAAACGATAGCGCGACTGGAAAGCAGCGGTATCCGATTACCGCACTTAGGCGGTCGATATATAAGTTAGGTTTCAGAGTGGAAGCATTCTCGCAGTACGCCACTGTTCGCGTGAGATCTCTGCTGCAGTCGCCGGAGAGGTACGACAGTTGGGGCGTCAATAGTCGTGCCCCTATTGTCGGGGACACCGGAGCGGTGGTTGACGGGGCGTTAGGGCGCAAGAAACATAAGAGGGACTCCATGCCTAAGAATCAAGCCTACGATTTTCCAGAGCACTTCCGTGATTTCGTCTTCATGCCAAAATTTGAAGACAATATCGAGACACTCGCCGCTCTCGCAGAACCAGAGGATTGGGGCTACAAGGCGACTCCAACTCAACATGTGAAACCCATTCTCCGGAACTATCTGACGTATACGTATCGTCGTGTAGCGGAGGAGAAGAAAATCGCGATAACGTCGGACGAAGAGCATGCCTGCTTTAATCTCGGCCTCATCACGATCTCTCAAGAACCGATTTATGCGCTCTTCACAAAGAACAAGCTCGATAATGTTGCGCACTACTGGCACTTCTGGAGGTTTTGTCGTCGTGGCGAGTGGGATCTGAATAAATTTCCCTCCCTGCCTGATATGGCGCACTACTATGACAATCCTTCTAGTCTGGTCTACGACTCTCGCAAAGAGCTACGCATCAACGTCGAGCACATAATCCAAGACAACATTGATCGGTTTCCCGCCGCCCTCAAAAACATGAACCAGTTTGGTTTGCAGAATCTGGTTAAGGGAGCAATTGACTCAGCGGTAGAGCGAGTGCGCCGCAACTACAAAACAGCAATCCCGCAATACTACCAAGGCAGCATTCAGCTACTTCTGCCGTTGACGTTGCTTGATCCGGCAAAGGCTGATCTCGCTCTCGTCGCAGAGAAGTTTGGCGATTTCTATCGTGCGGCTACATGTCTCACGTTGGACATGGCATATAACAACGCACGCCAGGTAGCTCGACCAGACCGTGATTGGCTGGCACCCTAACAAGCGCTTGGTTCCGACGCGTGGAAACCCACGCGCGGCACAAGCGCAGCGTTGGGCATCATGAGTAGGACTCCGCTCGTTTGCGTTCTTGTACTCATTGCCGCCGGATGTGGGTCCGCCGACGGTGAGGCGAGAGTGTTGGAGGCAGTAAAGAGGGACTCGGCAGCGTGGTGCAACGAGCAACCCAAAGAAGGTTGCGAGTTTTCTGTAAGGACTTCTCGCGATGGCTGGTCAGTGTTGGCGCTTCCCATTCTGCGGTCGGAGGATGGAAAGCGCGGTTATGCGCCGGGCGCGTTCCAGACGTATTCGTACAGCAAAGAGGGTGAGCTTCTTGAAATCATGCCAGGGCTCTGAGCCCAACAAACCGCTGGTTCCGACTCGCAAAAGCGAGGTGCTTTTGCTCGCGGCACAGCGGCGGCGTT
>JBDHQY010000204.1:0-5379 GCA_039807315.1 Steroidobacter sp.
CGATTCCGTCTGGGTGCGCGTCTCGTTGGTGGAGTTGGCGAACAGCGCATCGATCCGCTGCGACACCGCGGTGGCCTGGGCCGGATCGGTGATGGCGACGATGTAGTAGTGGACGGTGCCTCTGCCGAAGGCTGCAGCCTCGTCGAAGTAACTCTGGTTCAGATAGAAGCCGGGGAAACCGACGCCCAGCGCGCTGCTGTCGAAGATGCCGACCACGTCGAAGTTCCAGGTGCTGCCGCCGTCCTTGTTGGTCCAGATCGAAGTGCCCAGCGGAATGCGGTCGCCGAGTTTCCAGTGATACTTGGCCGCCAGCGGCTCGTCGATCAGCTCGCCGGTGCGGGTGCGCTGCATCGCCTGCAGGTATTCCGGCTTGATCTTCAGGTCCTTGTAGATGTCGAACAGGGCCGCCGCGTCGGTAGCGAACGCCGGCACCGGGTTGCGCGAGTCCTGATAGTAACCGGCGAAGTAAGTCCAGTACGACACCTGGCGTACGCCCGGCACGGATTTGATGCGACTGGCGTAGGCGATCGGCAGGCCGTCGGTCAGGTTGGTCCTGGCGGTCACGTACAGGCGGTCGACATCGAGATTCTTCACCACCGTGTTGAAACCCTGGTTGATCCCCTGCAGCAGTCCGAACAGCAGGAACGCCACCACGATCGACAGCATGGTGAAGACGGTGCGCGCCTTCTTGCGCCACAGCCCGGCCCAGATGAGCGGCAGATATTTCACGCCACGTGCCTCACTTCTTCCTTGGCCAGCTTGCCCTTGTCCAGGTGCAGCTCGCGCGAGGCGTACTCGGCGGCGCGCGGATCGTGCGTCACCATGACGACGGTCTTGCCCTGCGTGCGGTTGAGCGCCTTGAGCAGGTTCATGATCTCTTCGGCGTTCTGCCGATCCAGGTCGCCGGTCGGCTCGTCGCACACCAGCAGCGTCGGATCGGCAACGATGGCGCGCGCGATTGCCACACGCTGCTGCTGACCGCCGGAAAGCTCATTCGGCTTGTGCCTGGCGCGATCGGCCAGGCCGACCAGCTCCAATGCGATCTGCGCGCGCCGGCGACGCTCCGACCTGGACAGGTTCGTGAGCAGCAGCGGCACTTCCACGTTGGCCTCGGCCGTCAGCACCGGCAGCAGGTTGTAGAACTGGAAAATGAACCCGATGTTGCGCGCCCGCCAGGCAGCGAGCGCACCGCGCGCGAGTCGATCGATGCGATTGCCGGCCACCTCCACCTCACCGCCGCTCGGCTGATCCAGGCCCGCGATCAGGTTGAGCATGGTGGTCTTGCCGGAGCCGGACGGGCCCATCAGCGCCAGGAACTCACCGGGCGCGATCTGCAGATCCACACCGTGCAGGACTTCGACCTTCTGCTTGCCGCGGGTGTAGCTCTTGGTGACATTGCGCAGCGCGACCAATGCGGACATGGAAAACCCTCGAACTCGAGCTCTGCCGGAAGTTTAGGGGGTGACGCGGTCAACGATAAGCGTGGGCCGACCAACGGCGGCGCAGCGCGGGGAGGATTCCAGCCAGGGTCTCACATTCCTTGTCATTCCCGCGCCGGCGGCAATCCATCCGAGTCGGCCTGTGACGGATGAAAGCCCAGCGCCTGGCTGGGCCTGTCTGTTCCCTGCGTCTTGCGCATTGGATGATCGGATCAATCCAACCTGATCCGATCAACCCGATCTCATTGCAAGGATGACGGCAGACGCGCAGTAGCGTCACCGTCAGGCGGCCGCTGCCTGCTAGATCCGCGGCCGGCTCGCACGCGGAGAAATGCGTATCTCGTCCATGGCGCCGAAAGTCCAGAATGCGCGCAAACGCGGGAGGACCTTCGATGAACAATTTGAACGGCTTCTGGGGACTGCTGGTTCTGATCGCCGATGTCTGGGCCATCGTCAACATTTTTCAGAGCAGCGCCACCACCGGCAAGAAGGTGCTGTGGACGGTGCTGGTCATCGTGCTGCCGGTGCTGGGCTTCCTGATCTGGCTGCTGGCAGGACCGAAGACCGGGAAGTAGCGGGACGGAACCGCGACGCGCTCCGCCCCAGAACAGCCGGCCCGAATCAAACACGCAGGACAATCCACCGGCCCGACAGCCATCGCAGCGAATATCCGTTGCGGGCTCGCGCCGGGCAGGCTGGAAAGATCAAGAATTCAGCGGGTGGCCGCCACGACGCGCGCGGCCAGCGCGCCCAGCTTCCGGCGCAGGGCTCGCGGCTTGATGATTTCCACTTCGTCACCCAGCATGAACAGCAGCCGCAGTGCTTGGTCCTCACGCTCGAAGTCGAGCGTGACCGGCTTGCTGGTGAATTTCTCGCCCAGCGGCTCGAGCTGCGAGCGGAACCACCCGCCGTAGACCTGCAGCAGCTGCTTGCAACCGCGCGAGGAGATGAGCACGTCCGCCGGGTAGTTGCGCGGCGGATTCTTCTCGAAGCGTTCGCACCAGGCGCTCCAGAATCTATGCAGATCGAAGTCCTTGGCACGCACGAACGTGCGGCCGCTGTGCGTGAGCGACTGGATGCGGGAAAGACGGAACACGCGCAGTTCCGGTTTGCTGTGGCCGGCCTTGGTCCGCTGGCCGATCAAATACCAGGTGTCCACCTTGACCACCAGCGCATAGGGCTCGACCTCGTAGTCGTCGAGCGTGCCGTCGCCGCGCCGATAGGAGATCCGGATGCATTCATCGCCCCAGACCGCTGCCCGCAGTTGATCGAGGAACGGCGACGCCACCGAGGAGCGGAACCAGGCCTTGGTGTCGAACAGCAGCCGGCCTCGGGCATGTTGCGCACGCAGCTGATGCATCGAAGGCACCGCGGCCGCGAGCTTGTCGAGCGCAGTGCGGGTCGGTGTCGCGAGGGCGCTGGCGCCGATGGACGCCGGACTTGCGATCAGCGCCAGCGCCTCGGCCTCTCCGGAGGACAGCCCGGTGAGATCCGAGCTGTAGCCTTCCATCAGGCGGATGCCGCCGCCGCGGCCCGGCTCGCTGTAGACCGGCACTCCCATCGCGGACAGCGCATCGATGTCGCGAAAGATGGTGCGCATCGACACGCCCAGGCAGACAGCCAGCTCGCCGGCGGTATGGCTGCCGTTGCGCTGCAATGCCATCAGCAGTGAAATCAGTCGTTCGGCTCGCATGAGGGGGATTACACTCTTAAAACATGACATTAGTTGGCATGTATCGGCAGGATCATACGCGCAAAACCGGATTCATACCGAGGTCGGGAACTGCGCCATGAACATCACATCGTTGGGCCACGCCGCCATCAAGGTTCGCGATCTGGACACCTCCGAGGCGTTCTATTCCGGCGTGCTGGGCATGCCGGTGGTGATGCGCTTTCCACAGGAGCAGGAGCTGGGATTCGGCATCGGCAGCTCGAACCTTTTCATGGTGCAAGCCGTGGGCCGGGACGCGCCGCAGCCGGACGAACGCACGCTGGGCGTGCACCATCTCGCCTTCGTGGTCGGCAACAATCCGGCGACGCTGGAAGCAGCCGCGCACCAGCTCGATCGGCACGAAATCCGCTACGAGCGCGTGGCGCACGAAGAATTCGAGTCGCTGTACTGCCGCGATCCGGACGGCCATCTGATCGAGCTGTACTACTGGCCGTCCTGGTGAACGGCCCGGCACGGTGAGTGCCGGATCGCGGGCGAGATGCGATGATCGGCGCATGACCGATCTCAAGCCTCTGATCCGCGACGTAGCCGATTTTCCCCGGTCCGGCATCCTGTTTCGCGATATCGCGCCGCTGCTGCGCGATCATTTCGAGCCTGCCGTCGATGCGCTCAGCGCCCTGCTGAGCGCAGCTCAATGGGAGCGCATCGAAGCCGTCGCCGGAATCGAATCGCGCGGCTTCATTCTCGCCGCGGCGCTGGCGACGCGGCATCGCAAGGGATTCGTGCCGTTGCGCAAGCAGGGCAAGCTGCCGCCGCCGGTGGTGGCTCGTCCCTACGATCTCGAATACGGCAGCGGGATTCTCGAGATGCAACGCGGCCATGGCCAGCTACTGCTGGTGGACGACGTGCTGGCTACGGGTGGCACGCTCGCTGCCGGCGCGCATCTGTGCGTGGCTGCCGGCTACGAAGTGGCGCACCTGATGGCGCTGATCGACCTGAAGCTGACCGTGGATTTCCGCTGGCGCGGGCTGCGCCCGCTGTGCGCCGTTCACTACTGAACGTGGCCCCCTACGGGATGCGCCCGAGAGCTTCCTCTCCCAACGGCGCGCGGCTTTTGATCCGCAGGCTCTCGTTCCACTCCTGGGCGAAGTCGCGGTGGCTGCGCGAGTTGACGTATGCGGTCACGCTCATCGAAATGAGCGCTCCAAGGCTCGCGAGCGCCATGTCCTTGTGCGCATCCCAGACATCGCCCTGCGTGCCGAGATAGGCCATGCCCAGATCGCCACCGAAGTACTCGGCCGCCAGCCATTCGAGCAGCTCGTACAGCATCGAGGTGGACATGGTGAGATCGAGCGGCAGGAAGTAGCCCCAGAAGCCGCGCACGCCGACCACGCGCAGGAACAGCTCGCGTATCGGATATGCGAGCAGCAGGCCATAACAGAAATGCACCACGCGATCGAAGTTGTTGCGGCGCCAGCCCACCATCTCGTTGAAGGTGGTGCCGGTCAGCGCCCGCCACCAGTCGTCGTACGGCACCTGCGCATAGGTGTAGTGCGCTCCCAGGGTATGCAGGCACAGGAACAGAAAGATCAGCGTGTACGAAATGCGTGACAGCGGAAAGCTGCGATAGGTCGCGATCAAGGTCGCCACCGCCAGGGCCAGCAATACGTTCTCGAGCAGCCAGTCCTTGCGATCGAACGGCTCGAAGGCCAGCGGCAGCCACAGGATCGCCAGCAGCACGGCCAGCAGACTTGCGTATTTCTGGTGCGTCATGATCGCATCCTTGTTGTTGTCCGCCCATCTTAGCAGCGCGACGGCACCACGCCGCCAAGTCCGGCGCGGTGTCCACCGAGTCCCGCGCCTTCATGGCGGCAGCGCGGGACTTTGCTGTTTTCGAGCTGCGCCTTTTCCCCAAGCCTGGCGAAACTGCTGTCGCCAATTGGCGAACCGGGCGCATCTGCCGGAGTTCTTTCGCTATATTCCGCGTGCGCTGCGGACCGGGCGGCTCCTGCGGCGCGAGTCGTGCTGTGCGCAACCCAAGAACCAAGGAATCCCCGGCAATGCAAAAGGCCCTGTTTTTCCTGCTGATGCTCGTCGCCGTAGCCAGTTCGGCTGCCACCTTGTACATCTCCGACGAGCTGACCGTGCCGCTGCGCCGCGGTCCGACCACGGGCCACAAGATCATCCATGCCGCGCTGCCCAGCGGCATGGCGCTGGAAGTCCTCGACGAGGACAAGGCCGCCGGCTTCACGCAGGTGCGCACGCCCA
>JBDHQY010000205.1:0-5368 GCA_039807315.1 Steroidobacter sp.
CCGAGTCCTATGTCCATCGAATCGGCCGTACCGGCCGTGCCGGGCGCAGCGGCGAAGCCATCCTTTTCATCGCGCCTCGCGAGCGAAACATGCTGCGTGTGATCGAACGTGCCACGCGGCAGCCGATCACGCAGATGGAGCTGCCGACGGTCGAGGACGTGAACGAGCAACGCGTCATCCGATTCAATCAACGCATCACCGAAGCGCTTGCGGCGGGCGAAGCCAATCAGTTCCGTACGCTGATCGAACGCTACGAACAGGCGCACAACGTTCCTGCGGTCGAGATCGCTGCAGCCCTTGCGAGTATCGCGCAGGGCAAGACGCCGTTGTTGCTGGAGACCGGCCGCAGAGATTCGTCGCGGTCGGAGCGTGCGCCGCGTGCGGTAGAGGAAAGGACGGAGCGAAAGAGCCCTCGGCAAGAGCGCAAACCTCATGCGAGCGAGGCTTGGCCGAGCGAACAAGCTGACCGTGACGGCGAGGCCAACAAGGCTGAGCGTGGTAAAGCTGAGCACGCGCCTGTCCCTCGAGTGCAGACGGCTCCCCGTGAAAAAGAAGGTCGTGAAGTAGAGTCTCATGGAGCCGCGGCTGGCGAAGTAGCGACGGCCCATGAAGCAGCTGCCCACGAGGTGGCGACGACTCACGAAACAGCAGCGCATCGATCGGCATCTCGCGAAGTCGAGGGTCATGAAGCGGAGGCTGATCAGACGGAGCGGCAGTCGACAGAATCGGAAGGACGTCAGCGCGAACATCGTGCTGTTGATGAGCGTTCATATGAGAAGCGAACTGGCGGCTCGACGCGTCGCGAGTTCGAGGCCGAAGACGCTCCGCGCCAGCAGCGCCGCGAGCGGCACGGCGACGAGTCGATGCTGACCTATCGCGTCGAAGTCGGCGAAGTGCACGGCGTGAAGCCGAACAACATTGTCGGCGCCATCGCCAACGAGGCCGGCCTCGAGGGTCGCTACATCGGCCGGGTCGTCATCATGTCCGACCACAGCTTCGTGGATCTGCCCGGCGGCATGCCGAAGGAGATCTTCCGCGAGCTGCAGAAAGTGCGCGTCGCCGGCCAGCAATTGCAGATCAGCCTGGCGTTGCGAACGCAGGCGGAAAAGCTGCGGCGCGAGCGTGGATCAGTCGGCGGACGTGAACGGAAACCGGGTGGGTTCGGGCGCGACAGGCAGCCCGGTTCCTTCGGGGACAAGCGTCAGTCGTTCAGTGAGAGAGGGCGTGGTCCGGGTAGACCCGGACGCGAAAGAGAGTCTGGCGGCGTAGGAAGCCCGCGCGAGTCGTTCGGCGGGCGCGAGCGAAAGCCCGGCGGATTCCGGCAGGAACGGCCGGCCGGCGCGTTCGCGGGTAAGCGCGAATCGTTCGGTGAGCGAGAGCGCGGATCCGGCAGGTTCGGAAGCGAAAGAGCGTCTGGCCCTTTCGGTGGTGCGCGCGAGCCGGCGGGTGAACGCGAGCGCAAACCTGGAAAATTCGATCGTGCAAGCGGGCCTGGCACGTTCGGTCGTGAGCGGCGCACGGGCGAGCAGCGTCCGGCCGGGTTTCAACGTGGATACGATCGTCCAGGTGCAAAAGGGACGCGCACCGCTGGCCCGCGCAAGCCGGGTGCAGGTGACAAGCGCAGCAAGCGGCCACCGCCGAAGCGCTGAACGAGGATAGCGGATCGCGATTTCACGAGATCTCCGGTATCCAGTTGCTGCTCCCATCGGAGCGCATGAATGAATGTGCGCTCGCAGGGTGTGTGCCGGGCGGTTGCCGTAAACGACGCTTTGGATAGCGTTCACTATCACTTGAGCCCAAAGCCACAGACTCACCGGTCTGAATACATCCTGAATTTCGCAGTTGCCGAGATAAGGATGTGCTGCGGCTTGACCAGTTTCGTGCCAGCCCGCAGGCTTGCCGGCAGCTTTGGATCGTTTGCTCGGTTCAGGTGGTGGACGCTGAATTGGAGAATTTCATGCCCTCTCAACATCTTTCCCGGCGCGCATCGTTGCTACGGATCGCTACATTAGCGTTGACTGCAGCTGCAGCTGCCGGCTGTGCCACACAATCTTCGAAGGTCCGCGTCAATTCGGTCGACGGTCCGCTGCCCAATTGTCAGACCTTCGCCTGGAATACGGCGCCCGGTGACACCACTTCGCTCACCGACCAGCGCGTGCGTAATCAGGTCATGCAGACGTTGCAGGCCAAAGGCTACGCGGAAGCGACGGATAAGCCTGACTGCCGCATCGCCTATCACTTTGCAACCTCTGAGGCACCCGCCTCGAAACCTCGCATCGGTGTCGGCATGGGCGGCGGCGCGGGCGGCATCGGTGGCGGCATCGGCGTGACCCTGCCGATCGGCAAATCGAAAAAGCAGAACGGCACATTCACCCTCGACGTCATCGACGCAGCGAAGAACGCGCAGGTCTGGAGCGGCTCTGTCGATGCCGGCTTCAGCTCGACGGAGCTGAGCGATGATGATGCGAAGGCGGTGGTGGAGAAGGTGCTGCGAGAGTATCCGGATCGGGGGAAGTGAGGTTCGTTCCGAAGAGACGCGCTACGAGTTTTCTCCGGCTTGGCTGCGTTGATGATTTTAGATTTTTAGCTCTTCGATTGCTGGAGCCCAGCAACGGGATGTGCAGCGACCACTCCGAGTGGTCCGAATTTGTCCAATGAGTCGAGCCTGGTACAGAAGAATGGCGTATTGCAGATAGGCCGGTTTGGCACGGACGCTGTAATGCTGGATTCGGATGAACTCTCGTAGCTCATCCAGTAGCGGCAATCTCGGCTTCGCCAGTTTCCATAATGACCACTTCCGCGGCGCTTCGCTGCGGACGTTCCGTGCGCCCGTTGACGCTATCGATCGCAGAGGGCTATGGTCGGGCAACGAACAACAGTGCGGCCTATCCTGCGTAGAAGCTGTCGGGTATTAAGGCGTAGCGCCATGGATTCAATAAAGAAAACGGGAGAATCGACTTGGCCTAGCGGTATCCGATTACCGCACTTAGGCGGTCGATATATAAGTTGGGCAGGATAAGTGATGCGGCAGTTTCTTTGGATTGCAGTGCTCTGGCTCGTTTTGGCTGCCGTGGTCATGATCGAGGGCTCGTGGGTACCTCGTTCCGGAAAAAGTTGGCTTCTCTTGGTCGCATTCGGACCGCCGGCATACGTGATCACTTCTGCCGCTGCTGAGAGCGGGATGCACTGGCTCTATTCAACTCGCCTGTTCCAGATGATCGAACGTCAACCTTCAGGCTTTGTACGAATTGGCGGAGCGGTGCTGTTCTTCGTCGCTACTTCCCTGTTGTTCTTGGGCGCAATCTATGGCGTATTGCGGTTGTATTCGTGTGGTACATCATCTTGATCAGACGCGGCGAGCGCATGATGCCCAACAAGCCGCTGGTTCCGACTCGCAAAAGCGAAGCGCTTTTGCTCGCGGCACAGCGGCCGAGTTAGGTGGCATAGGCTGGTAGTTGCGAGAGGGGCAGCTGTTTCAGGTCGCAGGAGAACAAAATGGCAAGATGCACAGCACCAAGATACGGCCATCGGACGTCAAGTGGCAGGGAGGCGTGCCCTGCCTGGGGAGGAAGGTATAGAGGCTTTAGTGGCTACGGCTACAGTTCATACTCACCAACTTCCTATTCATCATCGTCGGTGGGCAGTGGGGGAATTCGAAGCAGCGGCGGTGCGTCTGGGGGTAGTGCGAGGCCGAGATGGTCGCGAGCTGGTTCGTCCCTCTCGTACACGCCTGCGGAAGTGCGAACACTTACGCCGGTTCGCGACAGCATCGAAAAGCGTCCGCCATTACCTGATCCGCGGGATATGTTCCTTTGCCACGCATGGGACGATCGTCAAGGAGCCGCCAAAGAATTGCACGATCTGCTCGTGTCGTGCGGTGTGACTGTGTGGTTTAGTGAAAAGGATGTCACGCTCGGTACGTCACTGCTGCGGGAGATTGATAAAGGATTGGCGAAATCAAAAGTAGGAATTGTGTTGGTGACGCCAGCGCTACTACGTCGAGTGCAAGCGGAAGGCATAGCCGACAAAGAGCTCTCCGTGCTTCTGGCGCGCGACTTGCTCGTTCCGATCGTCCACGGCACGACGTATGAGGCACTTCGAGAAGTGAGTCCGCTGCTCGGCTCGCGAAGTGGCCTTAGCACTGCGGAAAACAAGATGTCAGATGTGGCAGCCAAGCTCGCTGAGCTGGTCTCGGCCGTCTGATATTGCTACGAGCGTCTCAATGCCGCCTAACAATTCGCTCGAGCGGACGCGTGCGAAATAAAGTGCCAAGCTCAAACGTCGGCGTTCGCGCCGCTCAGCTCAACCGTTAGGCAAAAATAAAATGTCAGAAGCGCTGTTTGGCGTGCTGGTGGGTGGGCTTATCGCAAGCGTCGGTCCAGTCATTTCGCTTGTCCTTGAACATCGCAGGTGGGCTCGCGAAAAGACGCTGGAGTACCTGCGAAGCGAGCGACAGCGGTTGGAAGCACTATTTCGCGAAACCTTGGCAGAGCTCAGTGACGCGATGGACCGAAATTCTTATCCGATTCAGATGCTAGCTGATATGGGCGTCATGATGCCTAAGGCGGTATCTCAGCGCTTCAATAGCTGGATGGAAAAGCCAGACAAGACTGTCCAGGACAGAAAGGAAGCGTTCTTGGAGATATCGATTGAAATGAAATCGGCGCTTGCCGAGTTAGATCGGAAGATTGAGGCTGCAATCGGTGCCTAACAAAGCGATCGAGTTCGCTCCCGTTGGTCGCCCGACTCGCAAACAGCTTCGCCGTTTGCTCGCGGCTCATCGCTGGCGTTATGCGAGAAAGAGCCCCAGCCAGCACTGCCAGGGCTCGGAGTGGGGTTCAGGACGGCTCGGTAGTTAGAATCAGTTGGTTCTCCCGAACCTCGACGCTGATGTTATGACCGATGAGGAAGTTGGCTTGTTCGAGCCAATGCCCTTTGAGAAGGACGTAAGGAACTTGAGGATCAGGCTTATAACTCAGTTGCCCAGTATACGGGCGGGGATAATGGCCAGCTCGGACCTTGAGCTTGCGATTCTTCATGGGCGCTCCTTGTGCAATTTTCACGTTGCAGCTGAAGTGGCGGCCGGCAGGGTGAAAACAGCACAAGGTACTGCCCCAGCTATTCCCTGCGAGCAGGTGTTTTATTCGCTGGGCCTGCCGACCATTGATTCCAAATCTCGGGCAAAAAGAAACCGCAAGCTTTCGGGGTGCGGTCTTGCCCGCCTTGAGGAGTTTTCACGCTCCGCCATCGACTCTACGCTTGGTGCTCGGCTTGTCAATCATAAGAAACATTCAAGTGATGGCGGTCATCGCATAACAAGCGCGTGCACGCGACGCGCGAAGACGCGCGCGCGTGACGCACGGCGTTG
>JBDHQY010000206.1:0-5339 GCA_039807315.1 Steroidobacter sp.
CCCTCGACCGCATCAGCAATGCGCTGGGCGATGCCCGCGAGCTGCTGGAGATGGCGGTCGAAGAGGACGACGAGTCCACCGCCCAGGACGTGCAGAACGACATCGGCGCCATCGAGCAGGACGTCAAGAGGCTGGAATTCCAGCGCATGTTCCCCGGCCAGATGGACCCGCACAGCGCCTTCCTCGACATCCAGGCCGGCGCCGGCGGCACCGAGGCCCAGGACTGGGCGCAGATGCTGCTGCGCATGTATCTGCGCTGGGGCGAGGCGCACGGCTTCAAGACCGAGCTGGTCGACGTCAGCGACGGCGAAGTCGCCGGCATCAAGAGCGCCACCATCAATTTCACCGGCGACTACGCCTACGGCTGGCTGCGCACCGAGACCGGCGTGCACCGGCTGGTGCGCAAGTCGCCGTTCGATTCCAATGCACGGCGCCACACCTCGTTCGCCTCCGTGTTCGTCTCGCCGGAAGTCGACGACGACATCGACATCACCATCAATCCGGCCGACCTGAAGACCGACGTGTACCGCTCCAGCGGCGCCGGCGGCCAGCACGTCAACAAGACCGAGTCGGCGGTGCGCATCACGCACGTGCCCACCGGCATCGTGGTCGCCTGCCAGGCCGAGCGCAGTCAGCACAAGAACCGCGACAAGGCCATGAAGCAGCTGAAGGCCAAGCTGTACGAGCTGGAAGTGAACAAGCGCAACGCCGCCGCCAAGGTGCTGGAAGACGCCAAGTCGGACGTCAGCTGGGGCAACCAGATCCGCTCCTACGTGCTCGACCAGTCGCGCATCAAGGATCTGCGCACCAACGTCGAGATCGGCAACACCACCGCGGTGCTCGACGGCGATCTGGATCCGTTCCTGGAAGCGAGTTTGAAGCAGGGGCTGTGAGCCCGAGCGCTCACGCACCGGAGTCCGAGCATGACCGAGCAACAGCAAGCCACACCCGAGGACGAGAACAAGCTCATCGCCGAGCGCCGTGCCAAGCTGGACAAGCTGCGCACGGGCAGCGCCTTTCCGAACGATTTCCGGCGCGATGCGCTGGCCGAGCAGCTGCTGACCGGTTATGGCGGGCACACCCCGGAGTGGTTCGAGCAGAACAGCGTGCGCGTGAAGGTCGGTGGCCGCATGATGGTCAAGCGCGTCATGGGCAAGGCCAGCTTCGCCAAGATCGCGGACCGCTCCGGTCAGATCCAGTTGTTCCTGCAGAAGGAGCCGCTGGGCGCGGTGTACGACGAGTTCAAGACCTGGGACGTGGGCGACGTGCTGGGAGCCGAGGGCGTGCTGTTCAAGACCCGCGCGGGCGAGCTGTCGGTGCGCGTCGAAAAGCTGCGCCTGCTGGTGAAATCGCTGCGCCCGCTGCCGGACAAGTGGCATGGACTGTCGGATCAGGAGACCCGCTATCGCCAGCGCTATGTCGATCTGATCATCAGTCCCGAAAGCCGGCGCGTGTTCCAGACGCGCACGCGCATCGTGAAATTCCTGCGTGACTTCCTCGACTCGATGGGTTTCCTGGAAGTGGAAACGCCCATGATGCAGCCGATCGCCGGCGGCGCAGCGGCCAAGCCGTTCGTCACGCATCACAATGCGCTCAACATGGATCTCTACCTGCGCATCGCGCCGGAGCTGTACCTGAAGCGGCTGGTCGTGGGCGGCTTCGAGCGCGTGTACGAGGTCAACCGCAACTTCCGCAACGAAGGCGTTTCGACGCGCCACAACCCCGAATTCACCATGCTGGAGCTGTACCAGGCGTATGCCGACTGCGGCGACATGATGAATCTGGTGGAGCAGATGTGTCAGGGCATCTGCGATGCGGTGCACGGCTCGCGTCAGGTGGAGTACCAGGGCCGGGTGTTCGACTTCACGCAGCCGTTCCGGCGCGTGACGGTCGAGGATCTGGTGATTCATTTCAACAGCGGTCTGGATCGCTCGAAGCTGCGCGACGTGGAATATCTGCGCGCGCATTGCGACCGCCTCGGCATTCCCTACAAGTCCGGCGACGGCGCCGGCAAGCTGCAGATCGAGATCTTCGAGAAGACGGCGGAACACCATCTGGATCAGCCGACCTTCGTGTACGCCTATCCGGCCGAGGTCTCGCCGCTGGCGCGGCGCAACGACGCCGATGCGTTCATCACCGATCGTTTCGAGTTCTTCGTCGGCGGTCGCGAGCTCGCCAACGGTTTCTCCGAGCTGAACGATCCGGAGGATCAGGCAGCCCGTTTCCACGAGCAGCTGGCGCGCAAGTCGGCGGGTGACGAGGAAGCGATGCAGTACGACGGCGACTACATTCGCGCGCTGGAATACGGCCTGCCGCCGAGCGGCGGCCTGGGCATCGGCATCGACCGGCTGGTGATGCTGTTCACCGATTCGCCGTCGATCCGTGACGTGCTGCTGTTTCCCTACATGCGGCCGGAGACATGACCAACCCCGCCGTCACTCCCGCACCAGCGGGAGCCCATGGCTGATACGGATGGATCTCCGCCGGCGCGGGAATGACGGCGACAGTGTGCCCTGGAGCGATGAGGATGCCAGTGCCGCGGTGGCCTTCAACCCACTGCGTACGGGAGTTCCATTCGCGCCAGCGACGAGCCGGGAATGTCCGCCAGCGACAGCTGCGAACCCAGCTGCGCCAGGCTGACCACCGCCAGCAATTCGCAGCCGTCCGGCGTCGCGATCGCATCGACGATATCGCCTGCGTGTGTGTCGTCGACGACCACGCGCGTCGCGGGCGCTGGGGCAGGGCAGTCGGCGCGGAAGCGGAACATGCGGCGTTTCACTGTGCCGCGGTAATGCGCGCGCGCAATGATCTCCTGGCCGGTGTAGCAACCCTTTTCGAAGCTGATGCCGCCGAGCAGATCGATGTTGAGCATCTGCGCCACGAACAACTCGTGGCTTTCCGGATACACCTGCGGCAGGCCGGCGCGGATGTCGTCCCGGCGCCAGGCCTGCTCCACGGCAGGATCGGGTTCGGCCGAGGCGTCGATGGGGGCGAGCATCAGGAGGCGATTCGCGCCGGGCCAGCGGATCGCGCTGATCGCGCCATGCTCGACGTGGGAGCCGATGCTTTCCGCAATCGATGGGCCCGCCAAAGATGCGCCAGTCGCAGCGTAAGCCGCGAAGCGCTCGCTGCCGGATTCGATCTTCACTTTCGCGCGCAACACGTATTTTCGCAGGCGCGCCAGCGTGATGTCGATCATGGAGGTTGGCAGGATCAGCACCAGCGCGTCACTGCGCTCGATCATCCACAGCACTGCCTGCACACGGCCCTGTGAAGAGTTGCAGCTTGCTAGCTCGGCGCGCTGCGGCGTGAGCCTGCTGATGTCGGAGCTGAGCTGGCCCTGCAGGTATTCGCGAGCATCGGTGCCGGTAATGAGAATCGATCCGAATTGTGCCAGCCGGTGAGCGGGCGGACAGAGATCATGGTTCATTCGCTAAATCCGAAACTACCCATCGTGACTTGAGATGCCGCCGCAGGTTCCTCGTCCGGAGGCCTTCTGGCAAACTGACGGGTATGCCCCGCAGCCAACTGGACATATCGACCGTCACCGCCGATGCCGGCGCCGTGACAACCACGATTCCAGTTTCCCACATTGCCGCACGCCAGGCGTCCGAGAAGTCGCCAGCGCCGGCAGATGCGCTGCCGGTCGAAATCGGCGGCCGCGAAGGTCCCGAGCCCACGCGCTTCGGCGACTGGGAAAAGCGCGGGCGCTGCATCGATTTCTAGCGGGCGTGGTGCCGCTTGTCCTGGGGAGTGTGCCTTTGAGCAGTCCAGCTAAACATGTCCGTCCGCTGTCGCCGTTCCTGATCTATCGGTGGCAGTACACGATGGCGTTGTCCTTCCTGCATCGCGCCACCGGCTGCGCGCTGGCGGTCGGGTTGCTGCTGCTGGTGTACTGGCTGGCCGCGGCCGCCTCGGGCGCGGATGCCTATGCCAACGCGCAGCAGATATTTGCGAATCCGCTGATCCGGCTGGTGCTGTTCGCCGTTTCCTTCAGCTTCTTCTATCACCTGATGAACGGTGTGCGGCACCTGTTCTGGGATGCGGGCTACGGCTTCGAGAAGGCGGTCGCGCGCAAGAGCGGCTGGTTCGCGTTTCTCGGCGGGCTGGTACTGACCGCGCTCTTCTGGATCCTGCTCGGTAGCGTCGGAGGTGCGGTATGAGCCTGCGCAGTCCGGTCGGCCGGGTGCTGGGCCTGGGCTCGGCGAAAGAGGGCGTGTCCCATTGGTGGTCGCAGCGCGTTACGGCCGTCGGCCTGGTGCTGCTCGGGCTGTGGTTCGCCTGCTCGCTGGCGCGACTGGGCGGCTTCGACCACGGCACGGTCGCTGCCTGGATCGGCACGCCCACTCACGCAGTGCTGCTGAGTCTGCTGATCGGCACTGCCGCCTATCACTCGCAGCTGGGAGTGCAGGTGGTGGTCGAGGATTACGTTTCGAACAAGGGCTGGAAGATCGTCACCATGCTGCTGGTCAATTTCATTCACGTCGCGGCGGCGGCGCTGGGCGTGTTCTCGGTGCTGCGCATCGCTTTCGGAGCAGCCGCATGAGCGCCTATCAGTTCATCGATCACAGCTACGACGTGGTGGTCGTGGGCGCCGGCGGTGCCGGCTTGCGCGCCACTTTCGGTCTGGCGCACTCCGGTCTGTCGACGGCCTGCATCACCAAGGTGTTTCCGACCCGCAGCCACACGGTGGCGGCGCAGGGCGGCATCAGCGCCGCGCTCGGCAACATGGGCGAGGACGACTGGCGCTGGCACATGTACGACACCGTCAAGGGTTCGGACTGGCTCGGCGACCAGGACGCCATCGAATTCATGTGCAAGGAAGCGCCCGGCGCGGTGATCGAGCTGGAGCATTACGGTGTGCCGTTCTCGCGCACCGAAGAGGGTCTCATCTACCAGCGTCCGTTCGGCGGCATGACAACGCATTTCGGCCAGGGCACCGCGCAGCGCACCTGCGCCGCGGCGGACCGTACGGGTCACGCGATGCTGCACACGTTGTATCAGCAGGCGCTGAAGCATGAAGCGCAGTTCTTCATCGAATATTTCGCCGTCGACCTGATCATGGAGAACGGCGAGTGCCGCGGCGTGGTCGCCATCAACATGGCCGACGGCACGCTGCATCGTTTCCGTGCGCACAAGACCGTGCTGGCTACCGGCGGTTACGGTCGCGCGTACTTCTCCTGTACTTCCGCTCATACCTGCACCGGCGACGGTGGCGGCATGGTGCTGCGGGCCGGCCTGCCGCTGCAGGACATGGAGTTCGTGCAGTTCCATCCGACCGGCATCTACGGCGCCGGCTGCCTCATCACCGAAGGCGTGCGCGGCGAGGGCGGCATTCT
>JBDHQY010000207.1:0-5335 GCA_039807315.1 Steroidobacter sp.
CAGCGTCGGCCACAAGGCGTTCCTGCACTCCTGCACGGTCGGTGAGCATTCGCTGATCGCCAACGGCGCCATGCTGCTCGACGGCGTGAAGGTCGGCAGGTTCAGCATCGTCGCCGCCGGCGCGTTCGTGCCGCCGCGCAAGACGATTCCGGACGGCGTGGTGGTGATGGGTTCGCCTGCCAGGGTGGTGCGCGAGATCACGGAAAAGGACCGGGAGCTGCTGCTGCACACCGCCGCGCACTACCAGGAAAACGCCAAGAAATTCCGGCGGCAATTGCGGCAGGAAAGCTGAAGTTTCACGCCACCCGGCGCAGCGGTTGCGGCCGGAACGTGGCTTTCATGGATGCTATGGAGCCGCAGCGGCTGATCAGGTCGCCGCCACTCGCTGCGGCGGCTCGACGCCTTCCGGAAAAAATTCCAACGACAGCGAATTCAGACAATGCCGCTGGCGGGTCGGTGGCGGGCCGTCGTTGAAGACATGGCCGAGGTGCGCATCGCAGCGGCGACAGCGGATCTCGGTGCGCAACATGCCGTGGCTGCGGTCCACCAGTTCGACGATGTGCGCCGGGTCGAGCGGCTGGTAGAAGCTCGGCCAGCCGGTACCCGATTCGAACTTGGCGTGAGCGCGATACAACGGCAGTCCGCACAGCCGGCAGGCATACAGGCCACTTTCCTTGTTGTTGAGCAAGGTGCCGCAGAACGGCCGCTCGGTGCCCTGGTGCAGGATGACGTGACGCTCTTCGGGTGTGAGCGACGCCGCGTACTCGGCGCGCTCCGCGTCGTTGAGCGGCCGCAGGTCGTAGCCGCTCCCTGAAGTGGCGGTACTTGTGATCATGGCCTATCTACCTTCCGCTCGCAGCCGGCTGTGCCGGTAGCCGTAGAAACCGTACACCGAGAAGCCGAGCGCCGACCAGATCGCCAGCCGCCACCAGGGGTCCGCGGGCAGGAAGTACGTCATGCCCCCACAGATCAGCGCGCCGAGCACGCAGGTGACCGGCGCGAACGGCACGCGGAACGGGCGCGGTGCATCCGGCCTGGTGTGGCGCAGGACCAGCACGCCGATGCACACCACAGTGAACGCCAGCAGGATACCGATCGAGATCAGCTCGCCCAGCACGTTCAGCGGGAACAGGCCGGCGAAGAGCGCCGCGCCCACCACGGTGACGATCGTTGCGACGTGCGGCGTGCGGTACTTCGGATGCACCTTGCGCATTGCCGGCGGCACCAGGCCGTCGTCGGCCATCGCCAGCAGAATGCGCGGCTGGCCGAGCAGCGACATCAGGATCACCGAGGTCATGCCGGCGATCGCGCCGAGCTTGACCAGCGAGCCCAGCCAGGCAAGTTCCTGGTGCGCATCGAGCGCGACTGCGACGGGCGCGGCCGCGCCCAGCTGCTGATACGGCACCATGCCAGTCATGACCAGCGCCATGCCGATGTACAGCAGCGAAGCGATCACCAGTGTCGCCATGATGCCCAGCGGCAGGTCTCGTTGCGGATTGCGCGCTTCGCGGGCCGTGGTCGAGGCCGCATCGAAGCCGATGTACGAGAAGAAGATGATGCCCGCGCCCTGCAGCACGCCGCTCCAGCCGAAATGGCCGAAGTTGCCGTCGTTGGGCGGGATGTAGGGCTGCCAGTTGGCGGTATCGACGAAAGACAGGCCGGCGAAGATGAACAGCAGGATGACCGCGACCTTGATGATGACCATGACGGTGTTGGCGCGGGAGGATTCGCGCACGCCGACATACAGAATCCACCCCATTCCCAGGATGACGAGCACCGCGGGCAGATTGATGATGGCGCCGGTCGCGGCGAGGTGACCGGTGGGGCCCTTGCCGAACGGCGCGTTGGTGAGCGCCTGCGGGAAAGTGATGCCCCAGTCGCCGAGGATGTTGACTACATATTCCGACCAGCCGACCGCCACCGCCGACGCGGACATCATGTACTCGAGCGACAGGTTCCAGCCGATGATCCAGGCCACCGCCTCGCCGAGCGTGGCATAGGCGTAGGTGTAGGCGCTGCCGGAGACCGGAATCATGGCGGCGAACTCGGCATAGCAGATCGCGGCGAACGCCGAGCCGATGGCGGCGATCAGCAGCGACAGCGTCAACGCCGGGCCGGCGTGCTCGGCGGCCACCGTGCCGGTCAGGATGAAGATCCCGGTGCCGATGGTCGAGCCCAGGCCGACGGCGGTCAGCGCCCCGACGCCCAGCACCCGGTTCAGCTGCGGGCCGGCCTGCAGGTCCCTGACGATGGAGTCGACGGTACGCACGGCGAACAGGCGGCGTAGAAGCGTGGACATGGGGTTGACGACCTTTTGCGGTTCTGGTGTCGGGCGGCGGCGCCCGAGTCCACAGGCTACAGGCGGCGGACACCGATGAACAGATCGGCGTTTTGCCCGACTGCCCTGTGGTCGGGGCGGCCAAGGCCTTATCATCCGCAGCGTGATGCAAACGGACGATTCCGCCCGGGCCGAGACGCTGCCCACCCCCATCGCCAACAGCTACTGGGTCCTGCCCGGCCGCCTGCTCGCGGGCGAGTATCCCGGCTCGATCTCGCGCGCGGAGGCGCTGGATCGCATCCACAGGCTGCAGCAGGCCGGCGTCGACAGCTTCATCGATCTGACGGAAGAGGGCGAGATGCCGCCGTACGATCCGTTCCTGTCGCGCGAGGCGCCGCGCACGATGGAGCATCGGCGCCTGCCGATCACCGATCACGGTGTGCCGCAATCATCGCGGGTGATGAGCGATATTCTGGATGCGATCGACGCACAGCTCGCTGCCGGACGCTGTGTGTACGTGCATTGCCGCGCCGGTATCGGGCGCACTGGAACCACGATTGCGTGCCACCTGATTCGCAGCGGGCGCACTCCCGAGGCCGCGCTGGAGCATCTTCAGGCATTGTGGCAAAGCTGCGCGCGCAGCCGCTCGTGGCCGGTAGTCCCCGAGACGCAGGAGCAGCACGACTTCGTACTTCAGTGGACCGAGCCGGCGCGTGCGTCCGGCGTGGAGCTGATCGATCGCTGTCAAGGCGCGCTCCTGGGTTTGGCCATGGGTGATGCGCTCGGTGCTCTGGTTGCGGCTGGGCAAGTCGATCCCGAACGGCTGTTGCAGCCGCAAGCGCTCGCTGACGTCGAGCTCCAGGCCGGCGCGGATACGATCTCGACCCTGGCTGTGGCCGAAAGCCTGTTGGCGTGCAATGGTCACGACGCCGAAGATCAGATGCATCGCTACATACACCATTTCGGCGGTGATGCCATGCGTGCGCTCTCCACGGAATTCAAGCGTGCGCTGGGCGCCTGGAAATGGTCGCGCAAGGCCAATGGCGGCACGCACGATCCGAAAAATCTCGATCCGCACTCGCTGGCGCGCAGCCTGGCCGTCGCCTTGTATCGGCGCGCGGATCCGGCGGCGGCCATCGACCTTGCAGCGGAGGTGTCGCGCACCACCCATCAGTCGCCGGTGGTGCTGGACGCCTCCCGATTGTGGACGGCGCTGTTGATCGATGCACTCTCCGGAGTATCGAAGGACGAACTGCTTGGTTTGCAGCGAGGTGAGGCGATGGCCGTGGCGCGTGGTCGGACATTCCGCAAGGAGCTCGATGGATTGCTGAGGCTGCGTTGGTCGCCAACGTCGCGCCAGGGTGGTGACGTGCTGTCGCTTTGCGCGTGCACACTCGTGGCTTTTTCGGAGACGCAGGATTTCGCGGCGGGCATGCTCGAGGCGGTCGCCGTCAAGTCTGCTGCGGCAACCGCGGGCGCGCTCTATGGCGCGCTTGCCGGTGCATACTACGGTGTGCATGCGATTCCAACGCACTGGCGGCTTGCGTCGCCGCAGAGAGAGTCGATTCAACGGTTGGCGCAACGACTCGCAGAATGAGCCCTGCAGATGGCCACGCGTTCGAAACGAAAAACTTCCGCGCGCAGCAAGCCGACGCGGCGTAGTCGACGCGTCTCGCGGGATGAGCCGGCCTGGGTGCATCTGAGCGACGAGGAGTTGCTGAACAAGCGGTTCTGCGATCTGCGGCTGTCATTGCGCAACACCATGGTGGAGCGGCACTGGCGTGACGTGCAGAACGATCTGAACCGCCGCGGCATCCGTTTCCGGCCGCACCTGTGGCTATCCGAGGAATGGTTCTCGCCCGACGGCGTGCCCGGCATCGCCGTGCCGTTCTACATGGCGCATCCGCGGCTGATGCGGCTGGAACGGCATTTCATGGGGGAAGTGGAGGGCGGCAACGCGAACTGGCTGACGCGCATCCTGCGTCATGAAGCCGGTCATGCCCTCGACAATGCGTTTCGCCTGCGCCGACGCAAGGAATGGCGGCGCACTTTCGGTAAGCCGTCGCGCCCGTATC
Source organism: Steroidobacter sp. (assembly GCA_039807315.1). GTDB lineage: Bacteria > Pseudomonadota > Gammaproteobacteria > Steroidobacterales > Steroidobacteraceae > Steroidobacter. The sequence continues at coordinate 4,354 of JBDHQY010000207.1, forward strand.
CGGATATCTATCGGCCGCGTCCGGCGAGCCGCGACTACGTGCTGCATCTCGGACACTGGTACGCGCAGAGCCATCCGACCGAGGACTTCGCGGAAACGTTTGCGGTATGGCTGCAGCCGCGGGCACGCTGGCGCCGCGACTATCACGGCTGGCCGGCGCTGAAGAAGCTGGAGTACATCGATTCGTTGATGCGGCAGATCGAGGACGTGCCTGCCGCGGTCGCCAATCGCGAGCTGATCGAGCCGTTGAACGAGGATACGCGCACGCTCGGTGAGCACTATCAACAGAAGCGCGCACGCTACGAGTTGGACCGCGCCGAGGCCTACGACCTGCGCCTGAAACGCATCTTCGGCAGGCACAGCCGGCGTCGCCGGCACCTGCGCGCCGCCACTTTCGTGCGCAAGGTGCGTCCACAGCTGGAACGACTGCTGATCCGGCGCTCGCGTTTGCACCCGTACCTCGTGCACCATGTACTGCGTACCGTCATACAACGCTGCCGGGAGCTCGATCTGATTCTTGATACCTCACAACGCGAAGCCAAGCGCGCCGTGCTCGGCGTGGTCGAACGCATCCTGATGGACATGCTGCGTCGCGACCGCGAGCGGTATGCACTATGAGAAGGGCCTCATGAAGCCACTACGCGTACTGGTGCTGATGCACGAAAGCCTGGTGCCGCCGTCGAGTCTGGAAGGCTACACCACGAAGGAGATCGACGAGTTCCGTACCGAATTCGACGTGACCAGCGTGCTGGAGAAGGCCGGCCACACGGTGCAGGCGCTCGGCCTGGGCGACAACCTTTCGGACCTGCGCACTGCGATCACCGATTGGAAGCCCGACATCGCCTTCAACCTGCTGGAGGAGTTCCAGGGCATCGTGACCTACGATCAGTACGTGGTCGCGTTCCTGGAACTGATGAAGCAGCCGTACACCGGCTGCAATCCGCGCGGCATGATGATCTCGCGCGACAAGGTGCTGTCGAAGC